>NZ_JAINEZ010000012.1:0-85093 GCF_019873065.1 Sphingobium sp. PNB | reverse complement strand
GAAAGCTCGTCGTCACCGCGAACGCCATGCTCAAAGCCGATCGATGCTGGACGCAATCTCCAGCTTGATCATCACGGATACTCTAACCGGCGCGCGTCACCCGGCCGAACAATATCTGATAGACGTCATCGCCGCCGTCCTCTTCGAAGGCCGCCATGACGCGGCGCAGATCGCGGGGAGGAAGCGGCTTTCTCCCCTCGCTCGGCACCACGGCGCCGATGCCCTTGAGATGGGCGATCAAACCCTTTGCGCCGCCGCATGGCAGGGCATATTCCTCATCGAAGGCGAAGGCGTCCTCATAGGGCGCCAGCATGGACCGCAATGCGGGTAGCGAAGGATAGTCGGGAATGCCCGGCCTCAATCCGGCGGCCTGATGCGCCGAACGCCAGCGGGCGAAGCTGCCCTGCCCCATGGTCGAGAAAAGCAGGCTGCCCCCCGGGCGCAGCAATCCCGCCAACCGTGCGATCGCGCTTTCCAGATCGTCGAACCATTGAAAGGCCAGGCTGGAAAGAATGAGGTCGAACCATTCGCCCTCGAAGATCGGCGCTTCCCCATCCATCGCCAGGAAAGTGCCCGCAATCAGTCCGCCCGTGGCAGCGCGGGCCAGCATGTCCGGCGACAGATCCGTCGCCACCAGTTCGGCGCCCGGCCAGCGCGCCTGGATGTCGCGTGTCAGAAAACCCGTGCCGCAACCGATCTCCAATATCCGGCCGACCCCGTCGGGCCTCTGCCGCTGCGCAAGATCGGCCACCAGCGCGGCGGCCAGCCGCTGCGGCCCGGCATGATCGTCATAATGCCCCGCAGCCGCGCCGAAAGCGTCGCTTATTCGTTGCTTGCGGTGGCCGTTCATGGCTAGTCGCATTGACAGAGCCGCACTCTCTTTTCCAGTCTTTCAAGGACCGCGCCGACCGATGACCGCCCTTTCCGCCCGGATTCCCGCCATGGACGTTCTGCGCGGCTGCGCGGTCATGGGAATCCTCTGGATGAACATCGCGGCCTTCGCCCTGCCCGAACAGGCCTATTTCAACCCCGCGGCGGCGGGGCCGCTGTCGACAGGAGACATTGCCTTCTGGACCGTCAGCTTCCTGTTGGTGGACGGCAAGATGCGGGCGCTGTTCTCCATGCTGTTCGGCGCGTCGATGCTGCTGCTGATCGACCGGGAGGAAATGGCCGGACGCGACGGACGACGGGCGCAGATGATCCGGGCCGGCTGGCTGTTCGTCTTCGGCCTTGCCCATTACCTGCTGCTGTGGTGGGGCGACATATTGATGATTTATGCGCTGGTCGGGCTGGCGGCGCTGCCATTCGCGCGCAGGGAGCCGCTGGCGCTCGTCAAATGGGCCTTTTTCTTCTTCCTGGCGCATTTCCTGATCTGTGCAGGCTTCATCGGCACGCTCTATGCCTGGGGCCATGCCGCCGCCGCACCCGATGCTCCCGGCCATGTCAGTGCGGGTTTCGCCGATTTCGTCGCTTCGCTTTCCGATCCGGACCACGCGGCCATCAGCAGCGAATATAGGGTCTATCGCGGCGGCTATGGCGGCATCCTCCTCCATCATGTCGCCCTGTTCGGCGGACAGTGGCTCACGACCCTGCCATTCGTCGCATTGGATACGCTGGGGTTCATGCTGCTGGGCATGGCGATGTTGAAGGGCGGTTTCCTCACCGGCCGATGGGAGGCGGAGCAATATTGGCGGACGGCGCGGCACTGCTTCCTGATCGGGCTGATTCCGATGGCGGCGCTGGCGGCGTGGATCGTTTCCAGCCGGTTCGCTCCGCTCACGGCATTGGGATCGGTATTGGCCTGGTCCTTCCCCTTCCGCATCCCGCTTGCCGTCGGGTGGGCGGCCCTGGTCCTGTGGCTGTTCACGCGCCACCCTGCCGCATCGTTGACCGGGCGCATCGCGGCCGTCGGCCGACTGGCGCTCAGCAACTATCTGGGCAGCAGCCTCATCATGTGCGGGATCTTCTATGGCTGGGGACTGGGACTGTTCGGCCAGGTTCCGCACCACAGGCTGCCGCTGTTCGTGATCGCGGCATGGGCGACGATGCTGATCTGGTCGCCCCTCTGGAAACGCCGATTCGCCCTTGGCCCGGCGGAGTGGCTGTGGCGCAGCCTTGCCCACGGCCAAACGCAAAAGATTCGCAACAGCGCCTGAATTCCTATTGCGACCTATTATCATCTGCGCTATCTCCCCCTCAGGAGATTTGCATGGTTGTCTGTGTCTGCAATGCCATCCGTGAAAAGGACCTGAAAGAGGTCGCCCGTGAAGGTTGCGCAACCCCTTGCAGCGCCTATGCGCGCCTCGGCCGGCGTCCGAAATGCGGCCAGTGCGTGCCCTTCGCCCGCACGATCATCGCGGCGGAGCGCGCCTCCATTTGAAGCCATTGCGAAGCAGGCGCATCGGATTGACGCGAACCTGACGCAATAGCGTAGCAGAAAATGGCGGATTTCCGCGGCTTTGCGGATTAACAAACGCCAGCCGAACGCTTATGATCCCGGCACTTTCCCCTACAGCCGGAGAAGAACGCCATGAAGGGCGACGCCAAGGTTATCGAATATCTGAACGAGGTGCTCAAGAACGAGCTGACCGCGATCAATCAATATTTCCTCCACTATCGCATGCTGAATCATTGGGGCATCGAGAAGCTGGCCAAGTTCGAATATGAAGAATCCATCGATGAGATGAAGCATGCGGACAAGCTGGCGGAGCGCATTCTGTTCCTTGACGGCTTGCCCAACTTCCAGTTGCTCGGCCGGCTGAAGATCGGGGAAACGGTGGAAGAAATCCTCAAAGCCGACCTCGAGTTGGAATATGAAGCCCTGCCGGTGCTGAAGGACGCCATCGCCTATTGCGAATCGATCCGTGACTATGTGAGCCGGGATCTGTTCCAGCATATCCTCGAAAGCGAGGAAGAGCATGTCGACACGCTGGAAACCCAGTTCGAGATGATCGAGCGCATGGGCATCCAGAACTATATCCAGCTGCAGAGCAAGGCTGCGGAAGAATAAGGGATCACGGGCGGGCGGGCCTATCCGGCATGCCTGCCCCGCCACTGACGCTTCGGATCAGCGGTGGGAATGACATTGTGCTCATGCGAAGACGGAAGCAGGCGTCATTCAGCCCATTTAAATCAGCGAATCGAGCAAACCGATCAGCGGCAGGTCGGCCGGCGGCATCTCCAGCGCATACATTTGCGCCGGCCTGACCCATTGCAGCGCGGTCGCATGACGCGCTTCCGCTATTCCTTGCCACTTGCGGCAGACATAGAGCAGCAGCAGCAGATGGCGGTCGCCCAGCGGCTCGCTCGCGAAGGTCGCGGGCGCCAGGCAGCTCGCATGGGTGCGAATGCCCAATTCCTCCTCCAGTTCCCGGATCAGCGCGGTTTCAGGCGCTTCCCCCGGCTCGACCTTGCCACCGGGAAACTCCCAGAGATACGCCATCGGCTTGCCTGGCGGCCGCTGCTGCAACAGCACGCGGCCATCCGCGTCGACCAGGGCGGCGGCGACCACCAGCAGAGGAGAAATTATCGTCATAATGGTTCCGCTTGAGGGGTTTGTTAACTCTGCCCCTTTTACAAGGGCATCGGGGGCTGTGTGTAAATGGGGTGCGGCATGCGGGCATTATTCAAAAATTTCAGCTTCTGGAAGCTGATCTACTGCCAGCGCGGAGCGACGGCGGTGGAATATGGGTTGATCCTCGCCCTCATCTGCCTGGCCATCATCGGCGCCCTGTCGAACGTCGCCAACAAGACCATCGGCATGTGGAACAATGTCGCGACGGAAGTCCTAGCGCATTAACCATTTATGTCTGACACCTGCTGCGCTCCATTAAATCTTTATCAACCCGCACTCTCTACACCGTCCGAAGCTGACCTTCATTCCAAGCGGGGGGCGGCCGGGTAGTTAAACGTGAAATTTGACGCAAGGAGACTTCCAATGCAGTTCATCCGCAAGATGATGAAGAATGAAAAGGGTGCAACCGCCATTGAATATGGCCTGATCGCCGCGCTCATCGCTGTCGCCGCCATCGGCGCCATGACCAGCCTGGGCGGCAAGCTCACCAACACCTTCAACAAGGTGTCGAACAGCCTGACCAACTAAGCTTAGGCTTTAGTTTTAAAAAGGGCGACGGAAGCAATTCCGTCGCCCTTTTCATTGCGCCCAGCTTCACCAGGTCACGATCTTCACCCGCTGCCCGGGACGCAGCACGCTATTCGCCGTCAGGGCGTTGATCGTCAGGAACCGGTCCAGCGGATAATCCGTATAGGCCATGCGCCTGGCCAGGGACTGGACGGTGTCGCCAGCCTTTACAGTCACGACATCGACCCGGCGAGGCTTGATCGCCGCCGCATCCTGGGCCGAAAGACGTTGTACCGACTGCACCATGGTGGAAAAGGGACCGATTCCCTGCCCCGCCGCCGTCAGCAGCAGGAAATGATAGGCTTTCCCGCCGCCGAAATCATAAGCGAAAACCGTCGCATCCACCTGGCTGGACTGGGTGCTGGCGCGAACGGTGCGCCAGGCTGCGGGCAGGCCGTTGACGGTGGTGCGCCGCACCTCTCCGGCCGGAACGCCGCCATTGCCGCCGCCCAGCTTCGCGAACACTGAGTCGATATAGGCGGACAGATCGCCCGAATAGGGTGCGGCGCTGAACTGCGCCTGGCCGCCCGACCCCACGACGCTGACGGCGCTCGCGCCATTTTCCATGCCGAAGCCCGATGGCGCGGTGAAGCTGACCCGCAAATCGGGATGGCGGAAGCGGCTGCCCTCGATCACGCCCTGTTTCGGATCGTCGCCATAGAGAACGCCGTTGAGGGCGTTCAGGAACGCGTCCCGGTTGCGGACCGTGCTGGTGGAGCCGCTGCCGGCTGCATTGCGTGACGCGCGGCCAACGCGCGAGGCGGGGTCGGGATGGGTGCTTGCCCATTCCGGCACCGAACGGGAACTGCCGGTGACCCGGGCATCCAGGCTGCTCTGCGCCGCGAGCGAGGCCAGCATGGATGACAGGGCCTTGGGATCGTAACCGCCCGACGCAAGATAGCGGATACCCAGATCGTCCGCCTCATATTCCTGGCTGCGCGAGAATTTGAGCGTCAGCAACTGGCTGCCTTGTCCGATCCCCTTCTGCAACATGCCGGTGAGCGCCGAATCGCCCAGCAGAGCGCCCGTCAGCACCTGCAACAGGGTGCCGCCAATGGCGTTGCGCTGCGCCGCCTGCTGCCGCCTCTGGCCATGCTGCGCCGCGACATGGCCAATCTCATGACCGAGCACGCCGGCCAACTCCGCCTCGTCGTTCATCAGCGCCATGAGCTGGCGCGTCACATAGACATAGCCGCCGGGAATCGCGAAGGCGTTGTTCACCGGCGAATTGAGCAGGGTGACGGTGAAGTCCCCCTGCGCATTGGACAGGCCGGACTGGACCGCGATGCGTCGACCCACGCCCTCCACATATTTCGCCTGCGGCCCGGTATAGGCGCCGCCAAATTCGTTGAGAAGCTGGGGATGCTGCTTGGCGCCCGCTTCCTTTTCCTGCGGGCTGATCGACGAAACCGTACGGATCGCCCGCTGCTGGCCGTCTGCGGACGGCGCGGCCGTCAGGACGATCAGGCCCAGCCCGGCGACAGCCAGAGATGATGTTCGTTTCACGGCGCCTCCTGCTACCCCTGTTACCTTCGCGTAACGAGCAATAGCAGGTGGATGTTCCCCGAAACAGAGGATCGCGCGGTCAGACGCCGATCGCCAGAAACTTGTCAGCGCGATCGGTACGCAGCGCATCGCCGCCAAGACCCGAGAGCGAATCCAGTTCCTCCCCGATCGCCGCGCCCAGATTGGCGATGGCCTGCACCGGCTCGCGATGGGCGCCGCCGACCGGCTCCGGCACGATCCGGTCGATGACGCCAAGCGCCTTCAGATGCTGCGCCGTCACCTGCATGGCGGTCGCGGCATCGCTCGCCTTTTCCGCCGTGCGCCAGAGGATGGAGGCGCAACCTTCGGGAGAGATCACCGAATAGACGGCATGTTCGAACATCAGCACGCGATTGGCCGCGGCCAGCGCCACCGCACCGCCGGAGCCGCCCTCACCCACCACGGCGGCCACCATCGGCACGCCCAGCGCCAGGCATTGTTCCGTCGAACGGGCGATCGCCTCCGCCTGACCGCGCTCCTCCGCCTGCACGCCGGGGAAAGCGCCCGACGTATCGACCAGCGTCACCACCGGCAGGCCGAAACGGTCGGCCAGCTGCATCAGGCGGATCGCCTTGCGATAGCCCTCCGGCTTGGCCATGCCGAAATTATGGCGGACGCGGCTTGCGGTATCGTCCCCCTTCTCATGACCGATCACCACCACGCGCCGCTCGCCCAGCGTGGCGAAACCGCCGATGATCGCCTGATCGTCGGCAAAGGCACGGTCGCCGGCCAGGGGCATGAAATTGTCGAACATGCCCGCGACATAATCCTTGAAATGCGGACGGTCGGGATGGCGGGCGACCTGCGTCTTCTGCCAGGGCGACAGCTTCGCATAGGTGTCGACCAGCATTTTGGAGGCGCGCTGCTCCAGCTTGTCGATCTCGCCGCTGATGTCGATGTCGCCCGCATTGGCGGTCGCGCGCAATTCGATGATGCGCGCTTCCAGTTCGGCAATCGGCTTTTCGAATTCGAGAAAACTAACCATGGCGCATGGCGTTAGGGCGCAGACGCTTCGCCGTCAACGCGCCGATGCGTCATGGAAGCCAGTGGATGGCGGCTGTTGACCAGTTCGACCAGCCTGCGGCTGTCGACATGGGTATAGATTTGCGTGGTGCCGATGTCGGCATGGCCCAGCATGGATTGCAGCGCGCGCAGGTCCGCCCCGCCTTCCAGCAAATGCGTGGCGAAGGCATGGCGCAGCACATGGGGGCTGACCCGATCCGGCGCGATGCCGGCAGCGGCGGCCAGCGCCTTCACCATCTGATAGAGGCGAATCCGGCTGACATGGCTCTTGCCCGACGGAAAGAGCCAGGGGCTGTCGGCCGGAACATGCGGCAGCCAGGCCGCCACGGCGGCGCGGGCGCGGTCTGAAATCGGCACCAGCCGCTCGCGCCCGCCCTTCCCCCTCAGGATCAGGAAGGGCCGATCGGATGCCAGGGCGCGGCGCGGCAGCGACACCAGTTCCGTCGCCCGCAGCCCCGATCCGTAAAGCAGCTCGATCAGCGCGGACAGCCGCAGGTCCAGCGGCGCGGGATGCTCGACAGCCAGCTTCGCCGCGATCAGGGCGAACAGGGATTCGACCTCGCCCGTCGAAAGGATCTTGGGCAGGGACCGGCGGGTGACGGGACGCGGCAGGGCAGCGGCAGGATTGTCGGCGCGCAGCCCCTCCTCCTCCAGAAAGGCGTAGAAGGCGCGCAGGGCGGAAGACTTGCGGGCGACGGAAGAGGCCGCCAGTTCCGCCCAGGCCGTCGCCAGTTCCGCCAGGCCATCCTTGGTGGCGACCGCCAGGCCGCCGACAAGGTCCGCCGCCCCCTGCAGGTCCGCGCGATAGGCCAGCAGCGTGTTGCGCGAGGCACCCCGTTCGGCCGCCATCATTTCCAGAAAGCGGTCGATAAGCGCGGCATCCTCTCCCATCAGAGCCGCGTCATCGCCTCCGCGGCGATCATCCGGGCTTCGGGGTCCAGCCCGACCCGATGCAGTGCCGCGACGATGTGGTAGAGGTGGAAGGCCGGGAGCCGGTTCCAGTCGGCCGTCTGCATGCCGACCGCCGCCAGCAGCGCGACGCTGCCCTTCTCGCCCCGGCCGGCCGCCGCATCGATGGCGCGCGACCAGCGGCTGGCGGCAGCCAGATCGAAACCATGATCCTGCGCCAGGGCCGCACCGTCCTGCGCATTGAGCCGCGACAGTCCCGCCAGCGCGGCGATCAGCATCTGCGCCTTGTGGGGATCGGCATCCTTGGCGAAGGAGGAAACCCGTCCCGACCCGATCTCCACCACCGCGCTCGGCGCACCGACCGCCAGCAAGGCCCAAAGGTCGGCCGCGCCGTCACCGTCCGCCTGCGCCGCAAGCCGCGACCATTGCGCCGCGCCGCGGTCATAACCGGCGGTGAACATGGCCGCGACCAGATTGGCGGCATCGCGCGCGCTCAGCTCCGAAACCGGCAGCGCCGCGGCCGCCCGCGCCGTCGCGATCAAGCCGACGAAATCCGGCCGCGCCTCATTCTGCCAAACTGTCCGCATCGCCTGGAGCCGCTCGTCCGTCCCCGATCCGGCATAGGCGGTACGCAGCGCGTCCACCCGGTCGGCCGCATTGGCGGGCACGTCGCCGTCGGATTGCAACTGGCTGTAGAAGCCAACCAGCGCCTGCGAGGAAAAGACGCCGAGCCGCGCCGCCACCTCTGCGCCCGGCAGGCGACGAACGGCGGACAAGGCAGGCGCACGCGCTTCCCAGGCGCGGACATGGGGCCCGACCGTGGCATAGAGATCATCGGGTATCTCGACATTGAGCGCCGTCGCGAGGCCGAAACGCCAGGCCGTGAGCCGGTCCACCGCGTCCCATTCGATCTTCACCGACCTGCGGGCGTTGAATCCGGTGCCCACGACCTTTTCCGCCAGCCGATAGTCGATGCCGCGCACCACGCCCCGCCGTTGCGCCTGGTTGAGCGCCCCGCTGGCCGAACCCTGATCTCCTGAAAGCGCCGGGCATATGGCGCGTGTCATGTCCCAGCCCGGCTCCTTGCTGAACCGCAGCGCGCCCGCCGACAGCGGACACAGTCCCGCCGGATCGGCCGTCGCCAGATAGGTCTGCATGGCGATGGCATAGAGGCGGGGGGTGAACCGGTCGGAATCGACGCTCTGCACCAGCAGGCGGGCGCTGTCCGCCTCCCCCATGCGCAGCAGCAGCCAGGCGCGTTCGGCCACCCAATCGGCGCCGTCGATGTCGCGGGGCGTATCGGTCGCGGACAAGAGCGCCCGGCGCAGCAGGATCGACGCCCAGCGGGAGGTGATCGGCGCCCGCGTTTCCTTCATCAATGCAGCAAGGAACTGGCCCGACTGCGCGCCGAAGGCATTGGGAGCCAGCCCCCGCTGCTCCGGCGTCAGCGGCCCAACGCGATCGAGTGAGCGATGGGCGTTTTCCGGCAGGTCGTATTTCTGCTTTTCGGCGGCCAGCTCCTCCTCGCTCATCGGTTCCGCCGCATTGTCCCCGGCCTCGTCCGTGATGGCGAAGCTGGGCGGCACGATGGGCGTGGCGGGCGTGGAGCCGACAGGCGGCGCGGGCGTGCCCGGCGCGGGGCGCGGCGGCTGCGTGCCGGGTTGCGGCGCTTCGGGCGCATCGCCGAAGCCGGGCGGCAGGAGCGATTCGGGCGTCTCCTGCGCCACCACCGGTAGCGCCAGAGCGAGCGCAAGCGTGCCCAGCGCCCATTTCGCATTCACCCGCCGTTGCGCCATGCCGTTTACTGGCCCAGCTTTTCGGCGGGAATGACCTTTTCCACGCGGGCCTGCGGCTTTTCGCCGCCGCGCGACCAGAGCAGGGCGATGATCCCCGCCAGCACAAGGACCGCAATGATGGGGATGATCGGCAGGGACGTCTTGCGGCGCCGGGAGCTGCCCTCAAAACTGCTATAGGAACGGTTGCGCTTCATGAGTCCTGTTCTGGCTGGCTATTCTGGCTGGGTCAAAGCTGAAGGAAAGTTGCGATTTGCCTTGTCGACGCGGGGATGTATAGCCCCGCTCGCCATGCAGCGAAACAGCAAATCCGCCAATGCGCAAGCGAAGCGCGGCCCCATCGTCCTGGTGGGCATGATGGGCGTGGGCAAATCGACCGTCGGGCGTCGGCTGGCGGCGCGGCTTGGCGTGGGCTTCGTCGATGCGGACGAGGAGATCGAAAAGGCCGCGGGCATGACGATCACCGAAATGTTCGAACGCTATGGCGAGGCCTATTTCCGCGATGGCGAACGGCGGGTGATCGCCCGGCTGATGGATGGGGAGCCCAAGGTCATCGCGACCGGCGGGGGCGCCTTCATGCAGGAAGAGACGCGGGCGCTGATCCTGGAGCATGCGCTGGCGATCTGGCTGAACGCCGACATCGACACGCTGGTCGACCGGGTGTCGCGGCGCGAGGGACGGCCGCTGCTGAAGGGCAAGGACCCGCGCGTCGTGCTGACCGAGCTGGCCACGATCCGCAATCCGGTTTACGCACTCTGCCCCATTCATGTGAAAAGCGCCGCCGCGCCGCATGACGTGGCGGTCGACAGCATCATGGAGCAGCTTTCCCAATGGCCATAGTCCGCGTCGCGCTGGATTCGCGCAGCTACGACATTCTGATCGAACAGGGCGTGCTGGACCGGGCGGCAACGCATCTGGCAGGCTATGCGCGCAATGGACGGCTGGTGGTGGTGACCGATCGGCATGTCGCCGCCGCGCAACTGCCCCGCCTGGAGGCCAGCCTGCGGGCCGCCAATGTGGCGGTCGAAGCGGTGGTCCTGCCACCGGGAGAGCAGACCAAGAGCTGGCGCCACCTTGAAGAGCTGCTCGATGCGCTGCTGGCGCTGGAGATAGAGCGCGGCGACCATGTGGTGGCGCTCGGTGGCGGGGTGATCGGCGATCTGGTGGGCTTTGCCGCCTCGATCCTGAAACGCGGCTGCCATTTCATCCAGGTGCCCACGACATTGCTGGCGCAGGTGGACAGTTCCGTCGGCGGAAAGACCGCGATCAATGCGAAGGCGGGCAAGAATCTGGTCGGCAGCTTCTACCAGCCCTCGCTGGTGCTGATCGATCCCTCGACGCTCGACACGCTGCCGGCGCGGGAGACGCGAGCCGGTTATGCCGAGGTGGTGAAATATGGCCTGATCGACGATCCCGCCTTTTTCGCCTGGTGCGAGGCGGAAGGGCATAGGCTGCTGTCCGGCGACGTCCAGGCGCGCGAATATGCCATCGAACGCAGCGTGGCCGCCAAGGCGGCCATTGTTGCCGATGACGAGCGGGAGACATCCGGACGGCGGGCCTTGCTGAACCTTGGCCATACCTTCGGCCATGCGCTGGAGGCGGACACCGGCTTTTCGGATCTTCTGCTCCATGGCGAGGGCGTCGCGGCGGGGATGGCTCTTGCCTTCCGCTATTCGGCGCGGCGCGGCCTGTGCCCGGCGGAGGATGCGGAGCGGGTGACGGCGCATCTGAAAGCCGTCGGCCTGCCGCACGACCTCGCCAGCGCGCATGTGAAGGCGGACGGCGCGGCGCTGGTCGCGCATATGCTGCACGACAAGAAGATGGCGGCAGGCACCCTGCCCTTCCTGCTGGCGCGGGGAATCGGGCAGACCTTCCTGTCGAAGGATGTCGTGCTTGATGATGTCGCCGCATTCCTGGACGAGGATCGCATGGCGGCGGGATGATGCCCGGGATGGCTGATAGGGATGGTCAGCCACCATTAAGCCCCTTCCCTTCAGGTTCAAACGGGGCATGTAACTCATTTGAAGGGTGGGGATGGGAAGTGCCCATAGGCTGAGACTGCGCGTGAGGCACGCCCCTCTCCCCTTAAGGGGGGCAAGCGTCAATATCCGCTTCTGGCGAAAACCCGCCTCTACCAACCAAATAAAAAGGGCGCCCCAGGAGGCGCCCTTCCCTATCCTTCACTTGAAGGCCGATTACTTCTTCAGCGTCAGGCCGCCGAAGCGCTTGTTGAAGCGTGCCACCTGGCCGCCCTGCTCAAGCTGGCGGGTGCCGCCGGTCCAGGCCGGGTGCGACTTGGGATCGATGTCGAGCGCCAGCGTGTCGCCTTCCTTGCCCCAGGTCGAGCGGGTGCGGAACGTCGTGCCGTCGGTCATCTGGACGGTGATGAAGTGGTAATCGGGATGCGTATCGGCCTTCATGGGTCTGCTCCGTTCAGGGGCCGGTTTCCGACCGGCCATGGATGCGAAAATCTGCGAAGGCGCGCGGTTACATGGGAATGCGCGCAAAAGCAAGGGGAAGAACAGGCGGTTCCCTGTATCAGTCGACCCGTCATTCCGGCTTGGGAGGAAGTGGCGGGAAAGTCGGGATCACCGCCGCGTTTCAGTCCACCGGCGGGTCGGCAATCATCGCGACGAAACTAGCCTCGGCGCAGAGCTTGCCCTCGACCATCGCCTTGCCTGTGAACTTGCAGACGCGGCCGCGAATCTGGACCAGATCGACATGCAGGTCGAGCAGGCAGCCCGGTTCTACCGGATTGCGGAACTTCGCCCCGTCGATGCTCATGAAATAGACGAGCTTGCCCGAACCGCGAAGGTCCATGGTTTCGACCGTCAGCACGCCAGCGGCCTGCGCCATGGCTTCGACGATCAATACGCCGGGCATGATCGGCCGGCCGGGGAAATGCCCCTGGAAGAAATCCTCGTTGATCGACACCGCCTTGACCGCGTGGATCGTGCTGTTCGGCACGAGCGAAATCACGCGGTCGACGAGCAGCATCGGATAACGGTGCGGCAACGCCGCCATCACCCCACGAATATCGATGGGGCCGATGGCGGCGGCAGCATTGTCAGACTGAACCGTCATCAAGCGATCAGCGCGAGGTCGGCTGCTGCGACGGATTGGCGGGAGCAGCGGCCGGAGCGGCAGCGGCCTGGCCCTGACGGCCCGGCTGCCAGCCGGCCGGCGGGGTGATGCCGACGCTGGGCACCAGCGCGTTGAGTTCGGTCACCACCGACTGGGTGATGTCGACGGTCGGCTGATAGGACACGGTCGCGTCGGGCGACAGGATCAGGTCGACCTTCGCCTTGGTCATGGCGGACTTCAGCGCATCCGACAGCTTGGCCGAAATCTGCTCCTCGACATAAGCGTTGGCGAGAGCGATCGGCTGACCCAGGCGCTGCAGTTCGGCCTGGCCGTCCTGACCGGCCTTCTGATAGGCCTCATATTGGGTCTGGATCGCCGGGGTCGGCTTGCCACCGGCTGCCTTCATCGCGGCTTCCAGGGCCGTGCCCTTGGCCTTGAGATCGGCGTCGATCGCATTCTTGCGTGCGGTAAAGCCGTCGATCTGCGCCTTGTAGGTGGTCTGGATCTGCGTGCGCGCGGTCGAATAGGCCGAGCTGGTGGCGACGGCGCGCTGCAGGTCGACGACGGCGATGCCGGTCTTCGACTGGGCAGCGGCCGGGACGCTGGTCAGCGCCATGGCGGTCATCGGCGCGAGAACCAGCGCCGCAGCCTTGAAAATCGTCTTCATCAGAATTGAGTCCCTACGTTGAAGCTAATGAGCTGAGTGTCGTCCCCTGGTTCCTTGAGCAGGGCCTTGGCGATGTCGATGCGGAACGGCCCGAAGGGCGAGTTCCAGTTGACGCCGAAGCCCACGGCGACACGCGGTTTCAGCGTATCGCCCAGATATTCCTCCTCGAACGGTCCGATGATGAGGGTCTGGTTGGTCCCGCATGTGCCGGGAGTCCCCGCCTCGCTGCGCGAACCGGTCGTGTTGTCGGCGCAGATGCCGTTCGAATTCGTCGTGCGGGGATTGCGCAATCCGGCGACCGCGCCGACGTCCGCGAAAATCGAGGGACGCAGGCCCATTTCACGCGCACCCGAGCCCAGCGGAATTTCCATTTCCGCCCGCGCCAGATAATAGACCTTGCCGCCCAGCGCGTCGTCGGAAACATTGTTGTTCCCTTCGCCCCGCACATAGGTGGTATTGCCGCTCGAGTCGGTCTGCGACTGCAGGTAATAGCGCTTCACGCGCGGGCCGATGCCGCGAATATCGAAGCCGCGAATCTGCGGATTGCCCAGGAAGAAGCGATCCGTCAGGCGAACCTTGTCGACCAGCTCGTTCGAAGCATCCCGGCGGTCGCCTTCAAGGCTGTGGATATAGCCGCCCTCCGCAGAGACGGAGAAGATGAACCCGCCGCCGACAGGCCAATATTTGGAGCCGTTCAACCGCGTGCGCACATATTTGACGCTGCCGCCCAGACCCGCGAAATCCTGGCTGAGAACGACATTATGGCCCCGTGTCGGACGAATGCGGTTGTCGCGGGTATCGTAGATCAGAGAATAGCCCAGCGACGACGTCGTCCGCTTGCCGATGGCGTCGCAAAGATAGCGTCCGGCCAGCAGCGGATCGCACTGAAGTCCCAGCGGACCTGCGCCATCGGGATCGGAGTAGTAGGTATCCTTGTCGAGCGTCACGTCGTCCAGATTCAACGTGTAACGCAGCGCCAGCGACATATATTCCGTGATCGGCACGCCCGCGCGAAGCTGGAAGCCGGTCGTCGTCTGTTCATAGGTCGTGTCGCGGTCGTTATTGTTCAGATAACGGAAGCTGTTGAGGTCGCGGCGATAGATGTCGCCGCCCAGCGCGATATTCTTGTCCATGAAATAGGGCTCGGTGAAGCCCACTTCCACCGACTTGGAATAAGCCGAATAATTGACGCTGGTGCGCAGTTCCTGGCCCTTGCCGCGGAAGTTGCGCTGGGTGATCGACGCCGCGACGATGAAACGCTCCAGCGAGGAGAAGCCGGCCGAAAGCGACAATTCGCCGGTCGATTTTTCCTGCACATTGGTTTCCAGGACGATGCGGTCCGGCGCGGAGCCCGGCTTCTGCTCAATGTCCAGCTTTTCCTGGAAGAAGCCCAGCGAATTGATGCGGTCCTTCGACCGCTTGACCAGGAAGCTGTTGAACGCATCGCCCTCCGCGAGGCGGAATTCGCGGCGCACGACCTTGTCCTGGGTCAGCGTGTTGCCGTTGATGTCGACCCGCTCGACATAGACGCGCGGCGCATTGGCGATGCGGAAGTCGATCCCCATCGTCAGCGTATCCTTGTCGCGCTGGAAGTCCGGCTGGACGTCCGCGAAGGCATAGCCGAACAGGCCCGCCGTTTCGCTCAGCGTGTCGACCGTGTCCTCGACCTGCTTGGCGTTGTACCAGTCGCCCTTCTTCATCGGCAGCATCTTGGTCAGCGAATCGCCGGACAGGTCGCGAATGTCGCTGTTGACCTTCACATCGCCGAATTTGTAGCGCTGCCCTTCCTCGACCACATAGGTGATGATGAAGTCCTGCTTGTCCGGCGTCAGTTCCGCCACGGCGGAGATCACGCGGAAATCGGCATAGCCTTCGGTCAGGTAGAACTGGCGCAGCTTCTGCTGGTCATAGGCCAGACGATCCGGATCGTAGCTGGTGCCCGACGAGAAGATGCGGAACCAGCGCGATTGCTTGGTCACCATCTGGCTGCGCAGTTCGCCGTCCTTGAACTTCTCATTGCCGATGATGTTGATCTGGCGGACCTTGGATTTCGGCCCTTCGGAGATTTCGAAGACGATGTCGACGCGGTTCTGGTCAAGCTGCACCATCTTCGGTTCGACCGTGGCGGCGAAGCGGCCCTGCCGGCGATACAGCTCGATGATGCGGGCGACGTCGGCGCGCACTTTCGAGCGGGTATAGATCTGGCGCGGAGCCAGTTTTATTTCGGGACGTATCTTGTCTTCCTTGAGGCGCTTATTACCTTCAAGGACGATGCGGTTGATGACCGGGTTTTCCTTAACCTCGACGGTCAGCGCGCCATTGTCGTTGCGGATCTGGACGTCGGCGAACAGCTCCGTCTCGTAAAGGTCGCGCAGCGCCTGGTCGAGCGATTCCTGGGTGAAGGGCTGGCCGATCCGCAGCTTGGTGTAGGACAGCACCGTATCCGGCTCCAGGCGCTGCTGGCCAGTGACGGAGATGGCGCGGATGGTTCCGGCGGCTGGAGCGACTGCCGGAACGGGCGCAGGCGCGGCAGCCGGCGGGGCATTTTGAGCCATCGCCGGGATCGCAGACATGCCCGCGATCATCGTCGTCGCCAACAGGGCCACGACGACCGGGCGCTGCCTGTTGCTGCTCATCATCGCTGTCACCCGCTCCACCTTCTACAAAAAAGCAACATGTCGTTCACGCCGGACCCATTCCGTTCACATCCGGAAAGACGGCGCCAAATCGCGTCCTCCTGCCCGATACGGCTCAGCCGATCAAGCCGGACAGACGATCCCAGAGGCCGAAAGAGGATAAATCGTTGAATGTTACCAGCACCATCATCGCCAGCAGGACCGCCAAGCCCGAGCGATAGGCCCATTCCTGCACCTGCGGACTGACCGGTCGCCGCTGTATCGCCTCCACCCCGTAGAACAGCAGATGCCCGCCATCCAGCATCGGGATTGGCAAGAGGTTGATGAACCCCAAGTTAATCGAGATGAGCGCCATGAAGAAGACGAAGCTCTCCACCCCCAGCGTCGCCGCCTGACCTGAAACCTCAGCGATCTTGAGCGGGCCACCCAGTTCCTTGACCGATCGGCCGCCCCCCACGATCTGGCCCAGCGTCTCCACCATGGTGCGGATGATCTGCCCCGTCCGCTCCACGGCGACGACCGGGGCTCGGGCCAGGCTGACGGGCTCGATCACCGGCTCACCCGGCGCGATGCCCAGCCGTCCGATGCGGAACTTGTTGCCGAAGCCATCATCTTCCTCGACCGCGCCGACCTTGCCCTGCTTCTCGAACAGCTTGCCCCGGCGGTCGACCACGATGGTGATGGGTTCACCGGGGCGGATCTGCGCGAACAGGCGAATATCGTCGAAGGTCGTCATTTCCCGCCCGTTGAGCGAGACGATGCGGTCGCCCGCGACGATGCCAGCCGCCGCTGCCGCGCTGCCGGGCTGCACCTGCCCGGCGACCGCGGGGGTACGGCTCTCGCCATGGACGAAGGCGAAGGTTGCAAGGATCGCCATGGCGAAGAGGAAGTTGATCGCCGGCCCGGCCGCGACGATGGCCGCCCGCTGCCATAGCGGCTTGGCAGGGAAGCTCTCGGCCCGTTCGGCGGCGGGCATTTCCAGCCAGCGGGGATCGGTCTGGCTCGCCGCGTTCATGTCGCCCTTGAAACGCACATAGCCGCCCAGCGGCAGCGCCCCCAGGCGCCAGCGGGTGCCGCGCCTGTCCACCCAGGCCGCGATTTCCGGGCCGAATCCGATGGAAAAGGCCTCCGCCTTCACCCCGCACCAGCGGCCCACCATATAATGGCCCAGCTCATGCACGAAGACGAGCGGTCCGATGACCGCCACGAATGCGACTACGGTCAACAGGAAACCGGGATTCTGGATCAAGCGGTCAATCTTTCCATCACTTGTGCAGCCATATTACGCGCCTGCGCATCCGCTTCCAGCACATCGTCGATCTGGCGGGGCACAGGCGCGCTATAGCGGTTCAGGACATCCTCCACAATCATGGCGATATCAAGGAAGCCTATGGCGCCTTTGAGGAAGGCGGCAACGGCGACCTCATTGGCGGCGTTCAATATGGCGGGCGCTGCGCCGCCCGCCTCCGCCGCCTGCCGGGTCAGCCGCAGCGCGGGGAAGCGATGCTCATCCGGCGCCTCGAAATCCAGGCGGCCGATCCGGGCGAGGTCCAGCGGCTGGCAAGGGGTGGCGATCCGATCGGGCCAGGCCAGCGCATGGGCGATGGGGATGCGCATATCGGGCGAGCCAAGCTGCGCCAGGGTTGAGCGGTCGCGATATTCGACCATGGAGTGGATGACCGATTGCGGATGGACGAGGATCTCGATCCGGTCGAGCCCGACCGGGAAGAGATGCGCCGCCTCTATCAGTTCCAGTCCCTTGTTCATCATCGTCGCGCTGTCGACGCTGATCTTCGCACCCATGGACCAGTTGGGATGGGCGACGGCCT
This sequence comes from Sphingobium sp. PNB, assembly GCF_019873065.1. Taxonomy (NCBI): domain Bacteria; kingdom Pseudomonadati; phylum Pseudomonadota; class Alphaproteobacteria; order Sphingomonadales; family Sphingobiaceae; genus Sphingobium; species Sphingobium sp. PNB. Next base: position 67,466 of record NZ_JAINEZ010000012.1, on the reverse strand, counting down.
GCGCGGGGGTGATGCCGCGCATCTCCTCCCGGCTGCGGGTGCGGAAGGGGCCGCCGCTCGCGGTCAGGGTGATCCTTGCGACATCTTCCATGCGACTGCCCGCAAGGCACTGGAATATGGCATTATGTTCGCTGTCGACCGGCAGCAGCGTTGCGCCCGACGCACCGACCGCGTCCATCATCAGCGCGCCCGCCGACACCAGCGATTCCTTGTTGGCGAGCGCGACCGTGCCACCCGCCTTCAACGCCGCCATGGTCGGGCGCAGCCCCGCGCAACCGACGATGGCGGCCATGCTCCAGTCCGCGCCTGCACCGGCCACGTCGACCAACGCGCCTTGGCCGGCCGCCGCCTCCGTCCCGGAACCGCGCAGCGCATCCTTCAGCGCGTCATAGCGCGTCTCGTCCCCGATCACCGCGATCGCGGCATTGCTCTGCCGCGCGGCGGCGGCCAGACCCGCCACATCGCCATGCGCGGTCAGCGCAACGACGCTGTAGCTGTCCGGATCGCGCTGGATCAGGTCCAGCGTGGACATGCCGACCGATCCGGTCGCGCCGAAGATCGACACCTTCTTCATGGCAATTGCACCAGGATCATATAGCAGATCGCGGCCAGCGGCGCAGCGGCGACCACCCCGTCCAACCGATCCATCACGCCACCATGGCCGGGCAGCAGCGTACCGCTATCCTTCACCCCTGCGCGGCGCTTCATCCAGCTTTCCAACAGGTCGCCCAGTTGCGCGGCGACCGCCAGCAGGCCGCTTGCCGCGGCAAGCTGAACCGGCAGGTCCGCGAACCGGTAGAGCAGGAAACCCACGGTCAGCGCCGCCAGCACCCCACCGCCAAGGCCGGCCCAGGTCTTGGACGGGCTGACGCGCGGAGCCAGCTTCGGCCCGCCAATGGAGCGGCCAGCGAAATAAGCGCCGATGTCCGTCGCCCAAACAAGGCCCAGCGCCCAGAGGGTCAGCAGCAACCCCTGAAGATTGGGCGCCTGTTCGCGCAGGAAAAGCAGCGCCATCACCGGCACGACGATATAGGGCACGCCCAGCGCCAGCTTGACCGACCGGCCCACCAGCGCGACGAAGAAGAAGGCGGCCGCCATCAATGTGAAGGCGAGCCAGGACACGCCGGCCGCCGCCGGACAAAGGATCGCCAGCGGCACCGAGACGGCGAACATCGCCAGCTTGCGGTTCTCCGGCGTGGCTCCGGTCAGGTCGCCCCACTCCCCCTGCATCAGCACGCCCGCCACGGACAGCAGCATCCAGAAAAGGAAGCCGCCCGAAAACAGGGCCGCCAACGCTACGAGGATGAGCACGACGCCGACGATGGCGCGGGTGCGAAGCTCGCTCGACATGCCTGTCACAGCCCGCCGAAACGGCGGTCCCTCAGGCGGAAAGCGTCCAGTGCGGCAGCCAGCGCCCGCCCGTCGAAATCCGGCCACAGCATGTCGGTGAAATAAAGCTCCGCATAGGCGGCCTGCCATAGCATGAAATTACTGAGCCGCTGCTCGCCCGAGGTGCGGATCATCAGGTCGAGCGGCGGCAGGTCTGCGGTGTAGAGCGCCGCATCCACATCGGCGAGGCCGATCTCCTCCGCCGCGATCTCGCCGGCGGCCACGCGGCGCGCCAGCGTCTGCGCCATGCGCACCAGTTCGTCCTGCGCGCCATAGTTGAGCGCTATGGCAATGATCGGCCCGCTATTCCCCGCAGTCCGCGCCACTGCATTGTCGATCAGCGCCACCAACGCAGGATCGAGCGCCCGATAATTGCCGATGATGCGCAGCCGCACGCCATTGGCATGGAATTCGTCAAGGTCGGACTGGATGAAATGACGCAGCAGGCCCATTAGGTCCGCCACCTCGCCAGCCGGACGCTTCCAGTTTTCCGAGGAAAAGGCGTAGAGCGTCAGGCATTCCAGACCCAGTTCCCGCGCGGCGCGGGCGACGCGGCGCACCGCCTCCACCCCCGCCCGATGGCCGGCGATGCGGGGCAGGAAGCGCTTCTTCGCCCAGCGTCCATTGCCGTCCATGATGATGGCGACGTGACGAGGCGTGGCCGTTCCTGGCGGAACATCCTTGGGGCGCGCGCCATGGGCTGGCGCGCCGCTGGTCAGATCGGTTTTGGCTTGGGTGGCCATTAGACAGGAATGCGTGCTTTGGCCGCGAAAGGAAAGCCCCGGATCACTGACCGAGAATTTCCTTTTCCTTCGCCGCAGCCGCCGCGTCGATGTCCGCGATGGTGCTGTCGGTCAGCTTCTGGACTTCGGTTTCCTTGCGCTTGCGCTCGTCCTCGCTGATCTCGCCCTTCTTCTCGTCGGTCTTCAGGCTGTCCATGCCGTCGCGGCGGACATTGCGAACGGCGATCCGGGCGCCCTCGGCATATTTGCTGGCGAGCTTGGCGAGTTCCTTGCGGCGCTCCTCGGTCAGGTCGGGGATCGGCAGGCGCAGCGTCTGGCCGTCGACGATGGGGTTAAGGCCCAGCCCCGCCGAACGGATCGCCTTGTCCACCGGGCCGACATTGCTCTTGTCCCACACCTGCACGGAAAGCATGCGCGGTTCGGGCGCGGAAACGGTCGCGACCTGATTAAGCGGCATATGCGCGCCATAGACCTCGACCGTCACCGGATCGAGAAGCTGGATATTGGCGCGGCCCGTGCGCAGGCCCGACAGATCGCCTTTCAGCGATTCCAGGGCACCCGCCATGCGGCGTTCGAGGTCGGCCTTGTCATATTGAGCCATTTTGTTTCAGCGCTCCTGATTTTGCACGATCGTCGCCACACCGTCCCCGGCCAGCACCTTGGCCAGATTGCCGGTTTCGCGGATGTTGAACACGACGATGGGGATATTGTTTTCGCGGCAAAGGGCAATGGCGCTCGCGTCCATGACCTTCAGATTGTCGTTCAGCACCTGGTCGAAGCTGATCGCTTCATAGCGGGCCGCATCCGGCACCTTCTTGGGATCGGCATTGTAGATGCCGTCGACGCTGGTCCCCTTGAACAGGGCGTCGCAATCCATTTCGGCCGCCCGCAGCGCCGCCGTGGTGTCCGTGGTGAAGAAGGGGCTGCCGGTGCCCGCCGCGAAGATGACGATCCGGCCCTTTTCCATATGCCGCACCGCCTTGCGCCGGATATAGGGTTCGCAGACCGAAGCCATGGGAATGGCGGACTGGACGCGCGTGTCGTAGCCCAGCTTCTCCAGCGCATTCTGCACGGCGAGCGCGTTCATGACGGTGGCCAGCATGCCCATATAGTCGGCGCTCGCCCGGTCGAAACCCTTGGCGGCGCCCGCCAGACCCCGGAAGATATTGCCGCCGCCAACGACGACGCACAGTTCGAACCCCGCATCCTTCGCCGCCGCGATCTCGCCCGCGACGCGGTTCACCGTCTCCGGCTCGATGCCGAACTGCCCCTGCCCCATCAGCACTTCGCCCGAAAGTTTCAGCAGGATGCGCTTGAAGGCTGGGCGAGACATGCGGGGCAATATTCCTTTTATGATCGGGCAAGGAAATGGCGCGCACCTTAAGCAGCGCGCGCCATGTTGTGAAGCAGGGTTTTGGAAACCCCGAACTTCCTTAGCGCCCGCTTCCGGCTTGTCGAGAAGCCTGAGCCTCCCGACACCGCCGAAGCGAACGAACTATCGGATCAGACGCCTGCGGCCGCGGCCACTTCGGCGGCGAAGTCGCTCGTTTCCTTCTCGATGCCTTCACCGAGCTGGAAGCGGACATAGTTCTTCAGCGTGATCGACGCGCCGGCATCCTTCGCCGCCTTCGCGACGACATCGGCAACCGGGGTCTTGTTGTCCATCACGAAGAGCTGGCTGAGCAGGGCCTGCTCCTTGGCGAACTTGGCGACGGCGCCGTCGACCATCTTGGCGACGATCTCGGCAGGCTTGCCCGATTCGGCGGCCTTTTCAGCGGCGATGGCGCGCTCGCGCTCCAGCAGGGCCGGATCGATGTCGGCGGCCGACAGCGCCAGCGGGAAGGCAGCGGCGATGTGCATCGCGATCTGCTTGCCCAGCGGCTCCAGGACGTCGGCGGGCGCATCGCCTTCCAGCGCAACCAGCACGCCGATCTTGCCCAGGCCCGGAGCGGCCGCATTATGGACATAGGGAACGACCACGCCCTGGTTCACCTCGACCTGGCCGACGCGGCGCAGGGTCTGGTTCTCGCCGATGGTGGCGATGTTGGCGACCAGCTTCTCGGCGACCGTGCCGCCCGAGGGATAGGCCGCGTTCGACAGCGCCTCGGCATCGGCCACGCCGTTCTCCAGCGCGATGACCGACACGGTGCGGACGAAATCCTGGAACTGGTCGTTCTTGGCGACGAAGTCGGTTTCGCTGTTCACTTCGACGGCCACGCCCTTGGTGCCGGCGACGGCGACGCCGACCAGGCCTTCGGCGGCGGTGCGGCTCGACTTCTTCTGCGCGGCGGCCAGACCCTTGGCGCGCAGCCAGTCGGTCGCCGCTTCGATGTCGCCATTGGCTTCGGTGAGCGCCTTCTTGCAATCCATCATGCCCGCGCCCGAACGGTCGCGCAGTTCCTTGACGGCAGCAGCGGTAATCTCGGCCATGTTTCGGCTCCTAAAGTTCAATGTTTCAGAAAAACGGCAGGGCGCGTTCCAGTGGAGCGCGCCCTAGCCTGTCAATTTTGCAGTTCGAAGACCGCGTCTCAGGCCTGAGCGACGACCTCTTCGGCCTCGGGCTCATCCAGAGCGCCCAGGTCGACGCCCGAAGCCTGCTGCGCACCGCGGTTGCCCTTGGTGGCGGCGGCGGCGACCGCGTCGCAGTAAAGGCGGATCGCGCGGCTGGCGTCATCGTTCGCCGGAACCGGGAACGCGATGCCGTCGGGCGAGACGTTGGAATCGAGGATCGCGACGACCGGGATGCCCAGCGTGTTGGCTTCCTTGATCGCCAGCTCTTCCTTGTTGGCGTCGATCACGAACATGACGTCGGGGATGCCGTTCATGTCGCGGATGCCGCCCAACGACAGTTCCAGCTTCTCGCGCTCGCGGGTCATCTGGAGGACTTCCTTCTTGGTGAAGCCGTGGGTGTCGCCCGACAGCTTCTCTTCCAGGGTCTTCAGACGCTTGATCGAACCCGAAATGGTCTTCCAGTTGGTGAGCATGCCGCCCAGCCAGCGATGGTTGACGAAATGCTGGCCCGACTTGCGGGCGGCTTCGGCGATCGGGTCCTGCGCCTGGCGCTTGGTGCCGACGAACAGCACCTTGCCACCGGCGGCGACGGTCGCCGACACGAAGTCCAGCGCGCGGCCGAACAGCGGCACGGTCTGCGACAGGTCAAGGATGTGAATGCCGTTGCGCTCACCGAAGATGTACGGCTTCATGCGCGGGTTCCAGCGGTGGGTCTGGTGGCCGAAATGCGCGCCGGCCTCGATCAATTGATGCATGGTGACGACAGGAGCCGCCATAATATTTCTCCTTCCGGTTACACCTCTGGGAATCAGGAACTGGGCGTCACGCACAGCACCGGATATGTCGATTCCCATGTGGAATGGGCGCGCCTTTAACGGCGTCGGAATATCAATGCAAGGGGGTTGACTCTCCATTCCGGATGGAACATAAGGAGAACATCGGGAACAAATGGCGGATTCACGCCGTTTGCCTGCCTATAGTGAACCAAGCCGTGCAAATGGCAAGACAGAAAGTGAGCTGCATATGTTCGCACTGGTCGCAGCACTTGTTTTCATCGGATCCTTCCTGCTGGCCGCAGGCACCATTATCGGCATGTTCCTGGCCTATCATGACAAGATGGTCGCGGCGCTGACGTTCGAACCCATTCCGCAGGAAACGCCGGTCTATCGCCTGCGCATCAGCCGGCGGCGCGCGTCACCCTCTGCACGGCAGGCCGCGCCGGCTTTTGCGGCGGCGGTCCTGGCCGCCTGAGGATTACGCTTCCTCGCCCGCCCGCTGGCGGCGCACCTTGGCATAGGACATCATGCCGAAGGGGATGAGCGCAAGGTAGAAGGCGCACAACACCAGCAGCGTCAGCCACGGATCGGTGATCAGCAGCGCCGCCAGCAGACCCGCCAGCGCGATCGCCTCCAGCCGGATGCGTTTGCGCAGGCGCAGCGCCGACCAGCTATAGGTCGCGATGTTGGAGATCATCAGGAAAGCCGTGAAGGCGGTCCAGGGCGCCACGACATACCATTCCCGAAAAAGCGGCTCGCCCGTCACCAGCCAGAGATAGAGCGGCACGAAGGCCAGCCCCGCACCTGCCGGAGCCGGCACGCCGGTCAGGAAACCGGCGGATTTGTGCGGCTGAACATCGGCGTCGATATTCGCATTGAACCGCGCCAGCCGCAGCGCGCAGGACAGCGCATGGGCGAGCGCGAAGATCCAGCCGAATTTCGGCATGGCGTTCAGCGACCAGAGATAGAGCACCAGCGCCGGCGCCACGCCAAAGGCGATGGAGTCCGACAAGGAGTCGAGTTCGGCCCCGAAACGGCTCTCCCCCCGCAACAACCGCGCAATGCGCCCGTCCAGCCCATCCAGCACCCCGGCGATGAGGATGGAGAGCACCGCCCTCTCCCACTCGCCCGATATGCCGTAGCGCACGCCGGTCAGGCCGAAGCACAGGGCCATTGCGGTCACGGCGTTGGGCGCCACCATCCGCAGGGTGATCCCCCGGCGCAATCCGCGCGGGATGGCGCGCCGCTGCCGCATTATTGCTGAATCCCCGAAATCACGCGCATGTCACCGATCTGGCCCAGGATCGTCTCACCCGCGACGGTGCGCTGCCCCAGCACCACGCGCGGCGCGGTGCCGCCGGGCAGATAGACGTCGACCCGGCTGCCGAAACGGATGAGGCCGATGCGCTGTCCGGCCGCAACCATGTCGCCCGGCTTCACGAAGGGCACGATCCGCCGCGCCACCAATCCGGCGATCTGGGTGAAGCCGATGCGCACGCCGTCATGCCGCTCCACCAATATATGCTGGCGCTCATTATCCTCGCTCGCCTTGTCGAGATCGGCGTTCAGGAACTTGCCCGAGATATAGACGACCGATTTCACCGTCCCGCCGATCGGCGTGCGGTTGATGTGGACGTCGAACACGCTCATGAAGATCGACACGCGGATCATGGGCTGGTCGCCCAGCCCATCCGCCCCTGCCATCTCGCGGGGGGGCGGCACCCGCTGGATCAGCGTCACCAGCCCATCGGCGGGGGCGACGATGGCCCGCTCATCCTGCGGCACCGCGCGCACCGGATCGCGGAAGAACGCCAGCACCCAGATGGTCACCATCACCATCAGCCAGCCGAGGATTTCCCAGCCGACCAGGAACAGCAGCGCGGTGATGGCCGCCGCGATCAGGCCGAATTTCACGCCCTCCGGATGCACGGAGGGGAAGCGCCATTTCACATTGCCGCCCAGTGCGACCGTCAGTTCGTCATTTTCCATGGGCACCGTCTTTAAGGACAGACACTTGCAGTGACAACGTCCGATACCGTCGCAGGAGCCATGAAATGTTCCAATCCTGCAAAGGGCATTGGACGGTTGAACATTGCCGTCGCTTTGCCTAGGGCGGTCGCAAATTCCACCCGAACGAGAAGGCGAACAGGCGCTATGGCTAAGATCAAGGTGAAAAACCCCGTCGTGGAGATCGATGGCGATGAAATGACGCGGATCATATGGCAGTGGATTCGTGAGCGCCTGATTCTCCCCTATCTCGACATCGATCTTAAATATTACGATCTGGGCGTCGAGAAGCGCGACGAGACCAACGACCAGATCACCATCGATTCCGCCAACGCGATCAAGGAACATGGCGTCGGCGTGAAGTGCGCCACCATCACCCCGGACGAAGCCCGCGTCGAGGAATTCGGCCTGAAGGAAATGTGGAAGTCGCCCAACGGCACCATCCGCAACATCCTGGGCGGCGTGGTGTTCCGCGAACCCATCGTCATCCGCAACGTGCCGCGCCTGGTCCCCGGCTGGACCGACCCCATCGTCATCGGCCGCCACGCCTTCGGCGACCAGTATCGCGCCACCGACTTCCTCGTCCCCGGCCCCGGCAAGCTGCGCATGGTGTGGGACGGCGCCAATGGCGAGAAGATCGAGAAGGACGTCTTCAACTTCCCCAGCTCCGGCGTCGCCATGGGCATGTACAATCTGGACGACTCGATCCGCGATTTCGCCCGCGCCAGCATGAACTACGCGCTGGGCCGCGGCTGGCCGCTGTACCTCTCGACCAAGAACACCATTCTCAAGGCCTATGACGGCCGCTTCAAGGACCTGTTCCAGGAAGTGTTCGACAAGGAGTTTGCCGACGAGTTCAAGAAGGTGGGCGCCGTCTACGAACATCGCCTGATCGACGACATGGTCGCCTCCGCCCTGAAGTGGAGCGGCAAGTTCGTCTGGGCCTGCAAGAATTACGATGGCGACGTCCAGTCGGACACCGTGGCGCAGGGGTTCGGCTCGCTGGGTCTCATGACCTCCGTGCTGCTCTCGCCCGACGGCAAGACCGTCGAGGCCGAAGCCGCGCACGGCACCGTCACCCGCCACTATCGCCAGCATCAACAGGGCAAGGCGACCTCGACCAATCCGATCGCCTCGATCTTCGCCTGGACCCAGGGCCTTTCCTATCGCGGCAAGTTCGACGAAACGCCGGAAGTCACCAAGTTCGCGGAAACGCTGGAAAAGGTCTGCATCGAAACGGTCGAGGGCGGCGCGATGACCAAGGATCTCGCCCTGCTGATCGGTCCGGAACAGGCGTGGATGACCACCGAGCAGTTCTTCGAGGCGATCCGCGTGAACCTGGAAGAAGCCATGGGCAAGTGGCAATAATCGGACGGAACTGATCCGCCCTTCCGCGGTTCAATACGGAAACGGAACGAGGCGGCGCCGTGTATCGGCGCCGCCTTTTCCATGGCAGGAGATCAGCGATGACGACGACAGCCAAGAAACGCCTGGAGGTCCGGGCCGCCGTTCCTTCCGATGTACGCGGCATCCAGCGACTGATCGCCCGGGTCTATCCCGGCATGCCCAATTATTCGCTCGCCACCCTGCGCGGGCAGATCAACAATTTTCCCAATGGCTGCTTCGTCGCGCTCTACGACAATAAGGTCGTCGGCTATTGCGCGACCATGCGGGTCAGCAAGGCGATGGCCTTTTCCCATCATGACTGGGAGGAAATCACGGCGAACGGCTTCGGCACGCGGCACAGCGCGGCGGGCGAGTGGCTGTACGGCTATGAAATGGCCGTCGACCCGAAGCTGCGCGGCCTGCGCATCGGCCAGCGCCTCTATGACGAGCGCAAGGAGCTGGCCGAGGAACTGGACCTGCACGGCATCGTCATCGCCGGGCGCATGCCGGGCTATGCGCGTGCGAAGCGGCGCGTCGATGGCCCGGCGGATTATCTGGACAAGGTCGTGCACGGCAAGCTGCGCGATCAGGTGATCAGCTTCCAGCTCAAGAACCAGTTCGAGCCGCTCGGCGTGCTGGAAAACTACCTGCCCGAAGACAGGCAGTCCGATGGCCACGCCGCTCATCTGGTGTGGCGCAACCCCTATGTCGACCCCGACGAAGCGCCCGAGATGCGGGTGCCGCGCGGCGTGGAAAGCGTCCGCCTCGCCACCTGTCAGTTGCAGGCCCGCGCGGTGAAGGACTTCGAAGAGTTCATCCGCAATATCGAATATTTCGTTGATGTCGCCGCCGACTACCGTTCCGACTTCATCGTTTTTCCCGAACTGTTCACCCTGCCGCTGCTCTCCTACGAAACAAAGAAGCTCTCCCCCATCGAGGCCATCGACAGGCTGACCGGCTACACCCCGCGCCTGACCCGCGAACTGGAGCGGATGGCGCTGGAATATAATATCAACATCATCGGCGGCTCCCACCCGACGCGGGCAGAGGATGGCGACATCCAGAATATCGCCTATGTCGCCCTGCGCGACGGATCGCTGCACACGCAGGAAAAGATCCACCCCACGCCCAACGAGGCCTTTTGGTGGAACATCAAGGGCGGGGACTCGCTGGACGTGATCCAGACCGACTGCGGGCCGATCGGCGTGCTGATCTGCTATGACAGCGAGTTTCCGGAACTGGCGCGGCGGCTGGTGGACCAGGGCGCGCGGATCATCTTCGTCCCCTTCTGCACCGACTCGCGGCTGGGTTATATGCGCGTGCGCTATTGCGCGCAGGCCCGCGCCATCGAGAATCAATGCTATGTCGTCATGTCGGGCAATGTCGGCAACCTGCCCAATGTCGACAATATGGACATCCAATATGCCCAGAGCGCGATCCTGACGCCCTGCGACCTGCCCTTTGCGCGGGACGGCATCGCAGCGGAATCGACGGAGAATGTCGAGACGCTGACCATGGCCGACGTGAACCTGGCGGACCTGAGCTGGGCGCGGGCGGAGGGTACGGTCCGCAACCTGCGCGACCGGCGGTTCGACCTCTATCATATCGACTGGGACAGCAATCCCGACCACAGCCATGCGCCGAGCGGCGGACCGGTACCGGCGGGCGGGCACAATGCGCCGGGTGGCGGCTGAGCTTCTCCGCCGGGTCGCCTCTATGCGGACGATCTTTCGAGCATGACCGCCGTCCGCCCCTTGTAGACCGCCTCCCTGAACGGCGCATAGCCCAACCTGGCCGCAAGCCTGAGCGATGGTTCGTTGGCGGGATCGATGAGGCAGACGGTTCGGCCGGCACCCTTGTGCCGCGCATACCAGTCGTGCGCAGCGCGGGCGGCCTCGAACGCATAGCCGCGGCCATGTATCTCGGATGAGAAAATCCAGGCCGCTTCCCCCGCCTTGTCGAAATCATCGCCGAGGCCCCGATGGAAATCCGCCAGCCCGGTCTCTCCGACATAGCGGCCGCTGGCCTTTTCGATCACCGCGAAAATGCCGTAGCCCAGAAGGGACCAGTGCCCCTCATAACGCAGGATGCGGTTCCAGGCGTCTTCCGGCGAAGGAGCTACGCCGCCGATATGCCGCATCAGGTCCATGTCCGACCACATGGCGCAATAAGGCGCGAAGTCAGCGAGCGTGTAGGGGCGAAGGCGCAGTCTTTCCGTCTCGATCATTCCCCAGAGGATAGAGCGGCCCGGTTCGGCCGGCAACGGCTGGCGCCCTCCGACACGCAACCTCCCCCGTCGCGGATCATTGTCATCCGCATGCCGTCGACCGCCATCGCCCGTTTCGACTATGACGCCACCCAGCGCCGGCTGGACGTGCAGTTCGTCAGCGGGCGGCGCTACAGCTATCATGATGTCCCGGTGGACGTCGCGGAAGGCATGCGCGCCGCCACGTCCAAGGGCGGCTATTTCAACCGCCGCATCCGGGACCGCTACCGCTTCACTCGCCAGTGAATCACTCGCCAGCCATCTATCACTCGACAGTGACGGACTTGGCGAGGTTCCTTGGCTGGTCGACGTCCGTGCCCTTGGCCACGGCGACATGATAGGCCAGCAACTGCACCGGCACGGCATAGACCATCGGCGCGATCAGCGGATGCACCTTGGGCATGGTGATGGTCGCTATGCAGCCTTCGCCCGCCGCCTGCACCCCGTCATAGTCGGAGATCAGCACCACCTTGCCGCCGCGCGCCTGCACCTCCTGCATGTTGCTGACGGTCTTTTCGAACAGCGGCCCGCTGGGCGCGAGGACGATCACCGGCACCTTGTCGTCGATCAAGGCGATGGGACCATGCTTCATCTCGCCCGCGGCATAGCCCTCGGCATGGATATAGCTGATTTCCTTGAGCTTCAGCGCCCCTTCCAGCGCCAGCGGATAGTCCGGCCCCCGTCCCAGATAGAGCACATCGCGCGCGCCCGCGATCAGATGGGCCATCGCCTCGATCGATTCATCATAGGCCAGCGCCCCGTTCAGCGCGGCGGGCGCTTCGGACAGGTGGCGGACCAGTTCCTTCTCCGCCTTCGCGTCCAGCCGCCCCTTGGCGCGGGCGAGATTGGCCGCGAACGCCGCCAGCACCGCCAACTGGCAGGTAAAGGCCTTGGTCGACGCCACGCCGATCTCCGGCCCGGCATTGGTGGGCAGCAGCAGGTCCGCTTCCCGCGCCATGGTGCTGGTCGGCACGTTGACGACGGCGGCGATCTTCTGCCCTTCGGCCCGAGCATGGCGGAGCGCGGCGAGCGTGTCGGCGGTCTCGCCCGACTGGCTGATGACGATCATCAGGCCGCCCTCCTCCATCACCGGGGCGCGGTAGCGGAACTCGCTCGCCACATCGATGTCGACAGGCACGCGGGCGAACTGCTCGAACCAATATTTGGCGACCATGCCCGCATAATAGCTGGTGCCGCAGGCGACGATGGTGACGCGGCGGATGGTCCCCAGATCGAAATCGGGGATCGGCAGCGACACCTGATCCTCCATCCGGCGCAGATAGGAACGCAGGGTCTGGGCCACGACCACCGGCTGCTCGTAAATCTCCTTGAGCATATAGTGGCGGTGATTGCCCTTGGAGATCAGTTCGCCGGTCACGCCGCTGATGGTGACGGGGCGTTCGACGGGGTTGTTGTCCTTGTCGAAAATCTCCGCGCCGTCGCGGGTGATGACGACCCAGTCGCCTTCCTCCAGATAGGCGATGCGCTGGGTCAGCGGGGCCAGCGCCAGCGCGTCGGAACCGAGATAGGTCTCTCCCTCACCATAGCCCACCACCAGCGGCGAACCCAGGCGCGCGCCGATGAGGATTTCCGGATGGCTGCGGAACAGGATCGCCAGCGCGAAGGCGCCGTGCAGGCGAGGCAGCACCTGCGCCACCGCGTCCTTCGGGGATGCGCCCTGCTCCACCAGCTCGCTCACCAGATGGGCGACGACCTCCGTGTCGGTCTGGCTGTCGAAGGTCCGGCCCCGCGCCATCAGTTCCTCGCGCAGCGGCTTGAAATTCTCGATGATGCCGTTGTGGACGAGCGCCACTTCCTTCGTGGCGTGGGGATGGGCGTTGCTGGTCGTCGGCGCGCCATGGGTGGCCCAGCGGGTGTGGGCGATGCCGGTGGTGCCCGGCAGGGGCGCGGCGTCCAGTTCCTTCACCAGATTGGCGAGCTTCCCCTCGGCCCGGCGGCGGTCGATCCGCCCGTCATGGACGGTGGCGACGCCCGCGCTGTCATAGCCGCGATATTCCAGGCGCCTGAGGCCCTCCACCAGCCGTCCCGCCACGTCGTCCTTGCCGATGATTCCGATGATACCGCACATGGATAGTCAGTCCCAAAGCCGTGAAAACTCTATGCTTACGCCGCCTATGCCACGATCATGCGGCGGGCGACAGGGGTACCGCATCATCGTGGATGAATTGTAATCAGCCAGACATCGGGGGGCGCCAGCATCCGGATCGGCAGGCCGCTGGTGCCGAGCCCCGCGGACACCACCATGGTCCGCCGCCCTTCCCGATACACCCCGCACGCATAGCGGGTGCCATAGCGCGAGGGCACATAGACGATGCCCGCAAAGGGCAAGGCCACCTGCCCGCAATGGGTATGCCCGACCAGCGTCAGCATCGCCCGGTCGGGCAGCAGCGGAAAGGCGTCCGGCCCGTGCGACAGCATCAGCGGCGCGCCGCCCAGCGCCTGCATGGCCGCCAGCGTCCCGGGAATATCGGGCCGCCCGGTATAGATGTCGCGCAGTCCGCCAATGGCCAGCGGTCCCCGCCGCACCGCCTGATTGTCGAGCAGGCGGATGCCGATCCGGCCGAACAGATCGCCCCATTGCCGGCGGCTGATCCCCGTATGCTTGCGCGCATCGTGATTGCCCAGCACCGCCACCACCCCCAGCGGGGCGCGCAAGGCGGCGAAGGGGGCGATGCTCTGCGCCGGATCATAGGTCGCACCGCCCTTGTCGTCCCCGATATAGTCGCCGCCCAGCACGATCAGCTCGGGCCTGAGGCCGTTCACCAGAGCGACGATCCGCGCCATCCGCTCCGGACTGTTATCGGGACCGGACAAATGGCTGTCGGTCAGCAGCGCCACCGTCACCGGGCGGCGCGGCGCATCCGCCGGAAAGGGCAGCGCGACGTCCAGCTGCCGCACGACCGGCATGGCCCGTGCATTGGCGTAGAGCCAGACCGCCCCGCCCGGCACGGCCAGAAGGATGAGCAGCAGTGCCGCAAGCCAGCGCCGCCTTTGCAGAAGACCCGTCACTTGGCGGTTTTGCGCGCCTGCATCCGCGCCCGGAAGCGGGCCGCCCAGCCGGGCTTCGCCTCCTGCTTCGGCCGGACGAGGCATAGCGCGTCGGCCTCCACCGGCTGGGTCACGACGCTGCCGGCCGCCACGATCGCGCCGTCGCCTATCTTCACCGGCGCGACCAGCGCGCTGTTGGAGCCAATGAAGGCGCCCACGCCGATTTCCGTCCGATATTTGAAGAAGCCGTCATAATTGCAGGTGATGGTGCCCGCGCCGATATTCGCGCCCGCGCCCACGCTGGCGTCCCCGATATAGGACAGGTGATTGGCCTTGGCGCCCTCACCCAGTTCAGCCTTCTTCACCTCGACGAAATTGCCGACCTTGGCCTTGACGCCGATCTTCGCGCCGGGACGCAGCCGGGCATAGGGGCCGATTTCCGCGCCCTTGCCGACGGCCGCGCCCTCCAGATGGGAAAAGGCGTGGATCGTCGCGTCGTCCGCCACGCTGACGCCCGGACCGAAGACGACATGCGGCTCGATCACCACATCGCGGCCCAGCAGCGTGTCATGCGCGAAGAACACCGTTTCCGGCGCGATCAGCGTCGCGCCCTCCCGCATCGCCTCGGCCCGGCGGCGGTCCTGCCAGACGGCCTCCACCCCCGCCAGTTCGGCGCGGCTGTTGACGCCCGCCACTTCCCAGGCCTCCGCCTCGATGACGGCGCTCTGGGCGCCGGGCAGCATGACGATGTCGGGCAGATAATATTCGCCCGCCGCATTGTCGTTGCCGATCTTGTCGAGCAGCACGAAAAGATCGGTCGACCGCACCGCCATCAGCCCGGAATTGCAGAGCGTCACCGCCCGCTCCTCCGCATTGGCGTCCTTATATTCGACCATCTTCTCGATGACGCCCTGATCGCGGGCGATGATCCGGCCGTAAGCGGCGGCGTCTTCCGGCCGGAAGCCCAGGACCACGGCGCGCGGCTCGTCGCCCCAGTTCAGGCGGTCCAGCATGCTCCGCAGCGTTTCGGCGCGCACCAGCGGCACGTCGCCATAGAGGATCAATATGTCGCCCGCGAAACCGGCCAGCGCGTCATGCGCCTGCGCCACGGCATGGCCGGTGCCCAGCTGCTGTTCCTGCACGGCGATGACGGCGCCGCTGCCCTCCACCGCCTTCTCCACCTGGTCCCGCCCAGCGCCGACCACCACGACCTGCCGCTCGGGCTGCAACTCCGCCACGCTGGCGAGCAGATGGAGCAGCATCGGCCGCCCCGCAATCGGGTGCAGAACCTTGTGTCTGGCCGACTTCATGCGCGTGCCCTGCCCGGCGGCAAGGATGATCACGGCCAAGGGGCGAGCGGGGGAGCGGCTGGAGGTCACGGGGGCATCCTTCACGAAAGGGCCAAGAATCTGAGCGCTCTCTGCCATGTTTGACTTGCCTTTGCCACCACCCAGGCGGCATGAGCCGGGCATGGTTTCCATTCCCTTCGACATTGTCGGCTTCGACCTTGACGGCACCCTGCTCGATACCAGCGGCGACCTGGCGGCGGCGGTCAACTACGCCATCGCCACCGACGGGCGGCCGCCCTTTCCGGTCGAGGCGATCCATCCCTTTGTCGGCAAGGGGGCGAAGGTGATGCTTCAGCGCGCGCTCGACGCCTCGGGCGGCTATGACGACGCCATGCTGGAAAGGATGCTGCCGATCCTGCTGGACTATTATGAGCAGAATCTGGCGATCCATTCGCTGCCCTATCCCGGCCTGATCGCGGCGATGGATGCGCTGGAGGAGGCGGGCGTGAAGCTCGCCATCTGCACCAACAAGGCGGAGCGCTTCACCATTCCCCTGTTGCACCAGATTGGCCTGTCGGACCGTTTCGCCAGCGTCGTCGGCGGCGACACGGTCGGCATCGCAAAGCCCGACCCGGCGCCGATCCACGCCATGATCGAGCGCGCGGGCGGCGGGCGGACGATCTTCCTGGGCGACACGATCAACGACATCGCCGGGGCGCGCAATGCGGGCATCCCCAGCATCGCCGTCAGCTTCGGCTTTCTCGACGGGCCGGTCGAGGCGCTGGAGGCCGACGCCGTCATCCACCATTTCGACGAGCTGGTGCCGCTGCTCGAAGGCTGGCCGGCATGACCCTCCGCCTGGAACGCGATGGCGCCGTCGCCACGCTGCTGATCGACCGCCCCCGGCAGCACAACGCCATGAATCAGGAGATGTGGGAGCGATTGCCCCAACTGGTGCAGGAAGCGATGGCGGACGAGGCGATCCGCGTGCTGATCCTGACATCGGCTGCACCGGGCCTGTTCTGCGCGGGTGCGGACATCCACGAATTCGCGCGTCATTCGGGCGAGGAGGATTGGCGCGTCGCCAATCAGGCGGCGATCCGCGCCACCCAATATGCCCTGGCCCATGCCGAAAAACCGGTGATCGCGGCCATAGACGGGGACGCGATCGGCGGCGGATGCGGCATGGCCATCGCCTGCGACCTGCGGATCGCCTCCCCCTCCGCCCGGCTGGGCATCACGCCGGCCAAGCTCGGGATCGTCTATTCGCTGTTCGACACCAGGCTGCTGGTGGATCTGGTGGGGCCGGCGCGGGCCAAGCGCATCCTGTTCACCGCCGCCCTCCATGATGCGGAGGATGCGCTCGCCATCGGCCTGATCGACCAGATCGCCCCCGCTCCGCTGGAGGCAGCAGTGGAACTGGCTCGGCGCATGGCCGCCAATGCCCAGCATTCGATCCGTTCTTCCAAGGCGATCGTCCGCCGCATCCTGGATGGACAGGCGGACGACGACGCGGAAACGCTGGCCATGTTCCGGGACGCCTTCACCCTGCCCGACTTTCAGGAGGGCGTGCAGGCCTTCCGCGACAAGCGTCGTCCCCGCTTCTGACCCGCTCATCGCATGTTCATCCAAATTGGATGAACATCTCATCCGATCCGGAAGTATTTGTTAAGGATCGGCTTTTACCGGTCTCCCGACACGGACGACGCGCCGGCTCGCGCATGACTTTCGACCGATAGAAGGAACAGGCACGCAGCGTGGGAGAGAATTTCGCCTTCTTCCTGCCCGTCATGATGGCGAGCTTCGGCGTGGTTTTCGCCTTTGTCTGGACCCTGCGGGTGCGCGCCGCGGGATATTGGAGCGCCGCCTTCTTCTGCGTCGCGGGCGGCTTTGCCGTGCCGGCGGGATTCGCCCTTGTGCCGACGCCCCTCTGGGGCTTCCTGGCGGACCTGCTGTTCGCCAGCGGCTTCCTGCTGTTCAGCCAGGCTTTGCTGGAACGATGGCGGCCCAACTGGCTGCTGCGGGTGCGGATCGCGATCTGGGCGCTGTCCGTGATGCTGTGCGCCGTTTCCCTCATGCTGGACAATCTGCCCTTCGAACTGGCTGCGTCCGATTTCGGCTGCTTCCTGCTGATCGGCCTGCCGCTGATCGCCGGCAGGGATCGCCTCGACAACTGGTCGGACCGCACATTGTTCGGCGCGGCGACGCTGGTCGCGCTGGACAATCTGATACGCGGCAGCACCGTGCCCCTTACCCTGTCGGGGGGCAGTTTCCTAAGCAGCGACTATGCCTTCCTGATGCAGGCGCTTGCCTGCGTCCTTGGCCTGTTCCTGGCTCTGGCCGCGCTTGCGGCGAACATGCTCGACCTTCTCGCCCGCTATCAGCGCGACGCGCTGCATGACCCCCTCTCCGGCCTGCTCAACCGCCGGGGATTCGACGATGCCATCGGCCAGAGGGCGCGGAAACTGCCGACGCAGGGCAGCCTGATCGTCTGCGACATCGACCATTTCAAGTCGATCAACGATGCCCATGGGCATGCGCTGGGCGATCGCGTGATCGTCACACTGGCGCGGATATTGGTGCAATTCGCGCCTGCCGAGGCCATCACGGCGCGCTTCGGCGGGGAGGAATTCATATTGTTCCTCCCCGATGCCGACGCGGCCCGGGCAGCCACGGTCGCCAATGACATTCGGGAGAGCATCGCGCAGGAGGTCGCTCGCCAACTTGGCCTTTCGCGCCCCCTTACCGCCAGTTTCGGATTGTCGGCCGTCCAATCCGGCGATGCCGCGATCCACGATGCCATCGCGCGGGCGGATGCGGCGCTCTATGAAGCGAAGACGCATGGCCGCAACCGGGTCTGCGTGCGGCGGGCGCTTGCCGTGCCTGACAAGCGCGCCGACGGTCCAAGGTCCCGGGCCCAGAGCGGATAGAATTTGCTCCGCTCCCTGCAGGTCGACATATGTTCCTGCGAAGGCAGGAACCCAGTTCCGACCTGGGAGCGGCATTCCTGCCTTCGCGAGAATGGGCGTGCCTCAATGCAATCGGGGCAAGCTCCACGCAATGCTCCAATCGTCAATAGGCCATGAAAAAGGCCGCCCCGAAGGACGGCCTTCTCATTCTTTCCCAAGGGCGGGACGCGATCAGATGTGGATCGGCTTGCCCGTCACGGCCATGGCCGCTTCCTTGATCGCCTCGCTATGCGTCGGATGCGCGTGGCAGGTATAGGCAATGTCCTCGCTCGAAGCGCCGAACTCCATCGCCTGCGCCGCCTGCGCGATCATCGTGCCCGCAACCGTCGCGATGATCCAAACGCCCAACACCTTGTCGGTTTCTGCATCGGCAATGATCTTCACGAAGCCATCGGGCTCATGGTTGGTCTTCGCGCGGCTGTTCGCCAGCATCGGGAATTTGCCGACCTTGATCGCGCCCTTTTCCTTGGCGGCCTCTTCCGTCAGGCCCACGCCAGCGATCTCCGGCTTGGTATAGACCACCGACGGGATCACGTCATGGTTCACGATCCCGGTCAGGCCCGCGATATTCTCGGCCACGGCAATGCCTTCATCCTCGGCCTTGTGCGCGAGCATCGGGCCGGGGATGACGTCGCCAATGGCCCAGACGCCGGGAACCTTGGTCGCGAAGTCATGATCGGTCTCGATCTGGCCACGGGCATTGAGTTCCAGACCGATCTTGTCGAGACCCAGCCCTTCCGTGTTCGGACGACGGCCGATCGACACCAGCACCACATCGGCCTCGATCTTCTCCGCCTCGCCGCCGGCGGCCGGCTCGACGGTCAGGGTCACGCCCTTCTTGCCGACTTCCGCGCTCGTGACCTTGGTGCCGAGCTTATATTCGAAGCCCTGCTTCTTGAAGATCTTGTTCGCTTCCTTGCGGACTTCGCCGTCCATGCCGGGCAGGATCTGGTCGAGGAACTCGACCACCGTGACCTTCGCACCGACGCGACGCCATACGGAACCCAGTTCCAGCCCGATGACCCCGCCGCCGACGACGACCAGATGGCCGGGAACCTTGTCCAGTTCCAGCGCGCCGGTCGAATCGACGATTCTGCCCCCCGCATTGTCTACCGCAACGCCCGGAAGCGGCGTGACCGACGAGCCGGTGGCGATGACGATGTTCTTCGCCGTCACCGTCTTGCCCGCGACTTCAACGGTGTTGGCGCCGGTGAAGGTCGCCAGGCCCTTCAACCAGTCGACCTTGTTCTTCTTGAACAGATATTCGATGCCGCCGGTCAGGCCCTTGACCGCTTCCTTGCGCTGGCCCTGCATGGTGTCGAGATCGAGGCTCATCTTGTCGATCTTCACGCCCAGCTTGGCGAGCGCGCCATTGGCGGCTTCCTCATACAGTTCCGAAGCGTGCAGCAGCGCCTTGGACGGAATACAACCGACATTGAGGCAGGTGCCGCCCAGCGTCTCGCGGCTTTCGGCGCAGGCGGTCTTGAGGCCGAGCTGAGCCGCGCGGATCGCCGCGACATAGCCACCGGGACCGGCGCCAATCACCAGAACATCATAATCGAAGTCTGCCATTTCTCACTCCATTGCCGTGCTCCCGCGAAAGCGGGAGCCCAGGGCGTCGTCAGAACAGCGTTTCGAACAAATCCGCCATTGTGGATTATCGCGTTCGATCAGCTCGATCTTCCAGGCGCGTTTCCATTTCTTCATCCGCAGTTCGCAATGTCGCGCTTCCTGCAGATCGTCATATGCCTCAAACCAGACCAAAAGCTTACAATCATGGTCCTTGATGAAACCGTCAATCAAGCCTTTGCGATGTTGATATGCCCTGGCCGCCAGATCGCTGGTGACACCCAGATATAGGGTGCCGTTGCGCCTGTTGGCCATAAGATAGACATAGCCGGCTCGCGTAGCGCATCTCCACCCTGGGCTCCTGCTTCCGCAGGAGCACTGGTCGCATCTTTACAGGTCGATCAGCAGGCGGGTCGGGTCCTCGATCGCGTTCTTCACCGCGACGAGGAAGGTCACTGCCTCGCGACCGTCGATCAGGCGATGGTCATAGCTGAGCGCCAGATACATCATCGGGCGGATGACGATCTGGCCGTCGCGGACGACCGGACGATCCTCGATGCGATGGAGGCCCAGCACCGCCGACTGCGGCGGGTTGATGATCGGGCTCGACAGCAGCGAACCGAACACGCCGCCATTGGAGATGGTGAAGGTGCCGCCCTTCATGTCCTCCATGGTCAGCGTGCCTTCCTTGGCCTTCTTGCCGAAGCTGCCGATCGTCTTCTCGATCTCGGCCACGCTCAGGCTCTCGGCATTGCGGATCACCGGCACGACCAGACCGTTCGGCGCCGACACGGCGACCGAGATGTCGGCGAAGTCGTTATAGACGATCTCGTCGCCTTCGATCTGCGCATTGACACCCGGAATATCGCGCAGCGCCATGCAGACGGCCTTGGTGAAGAAGCCCATGAAGCCCAGGCGGACGCCATGCTTCTTCTCGAACAGGTCCTTGTACTTGGCGCGCGCCTCGATGACGTTGGTCATGTCGACGTCGTTATAGGTGGTCAGCAGCGCGGCGTTGTTCTGCGCTTCCTTGAGCCGCTTGGCGACGGTCTGGCGCAGGCGGGTCATCTTGACGCGTTCCTGCGCGCGGCTGGGGCCAGCGGCGGGCGCAGCAGCGGCGGGCGTGGCGGCGGGCGCCGATGCGGCGGCCTTGGCGGTACCGGCGGCGGCGGCGGCCACGACGTCGTCCTTGGTCAGGCGACCGTCCTTGCCCGTGCCCTTGATCTTGCTCGGATCAAGGCCATGCTCCAGCACCAGACGGCGAACGGCGGGCGACAGGGTCAGGTTGCCGCCCTCATCCTCATCGGCGGGGGCCGAAGCGGCCGGGGCCGGCGTGGCGGCTTCCGCCTTGGCGGCGGCGGCCGGAGCAGCGGCAGGCGCTGCCGCAGCGGCCGCGCCCTCGTTGACATAGGCCAGCAGCGCGCCGACCTCGACCGTATCGCCTTCCTTGGCGACGATGTCGCCCAGCGTGCCGGCGGCCGGCGCGGGCACGTCGACCGCGACCTTGTCGGTTTCAAGACTGACGATAGGCTCGTCGGCCTTCACGGCGTCGCCGGGCTTCTTGAGCCACTGGCCGACGGTTGCTTCGGTAACGGATTCACCCAAGGTGGGGACTTTGACTTCGGTAGCCATGAGCTTGTTCAGCCTTTCTTCTGGCGACGGATTTCTTCACGGACGCTGTGACCCAGCGCATCGGCGACGAGGGCGCCCTGCTCAGCGACATGGCGCTTGGCGAGGCCCGTGGCGGGCGACGCCGACGCCTTGCGGCCGGCATAGCGGGCGCGCATCGGCGCCTTGCCGGCGGCTGCCAGCGCTTCCTCGACATAGGGCTCCACGAAGAACCATGCGCCGTTGTTGCGCGGTTCTTCCTGACACCAGACGACTTCTTCCAGGTTCGTCATGCGCTCGATGCGCTTGGCGAGGGCTTCGGCCGCGAACGGGTAGATCTGCTCGATGCGCACGATCTGCACGTCCGTGTCGCCCGCGGCGTCGCGGGCCTCCATCAGGTCGTAGAAGACCTTGCCGGAACAGAGCACGAGGCGGCGGGTGTCCTTGTCGGCGGCCCCATTGGGGTCCGACAGGATGCGCTTGAAGTGCGTTTCGCCCAGGAAGTCCTCCGCCTTGCTGACCGCCAGCTTGTGGCGCAGCAGCGACTTGGGCGCCATGATGATCAGCGGCTTGCGGAAAGGCCGCAGCATCTGACGACGCAGGACGTGGAAGTAATTGGCCGGGGTCGTGATGTTCGCGACCTGGATATTCCCTTCCGCGCAAAGCTGGAGATAGCGCTCCAGCCGGGCCGAGCTATGCTCGGGACCCTGACCTTCATAGCCGTGCGGCAGCAGGCAGACGAGGCCGTTGGACCGCAGCCACTTGGTCTCCGATGAAGCGATATACTGGTCGAAGATGATCTGCGCGCCATTGGCGAAGTCGCCGAACTGCGCTTCCCACAGCACCAGGCTCTTGGGATCGGCCAGCGCGAAGCCATATTCGAAGCCCAGCACGCCATATTCGGAGAGCGGCGAATCCAGCACCTCGAACCGGCCGTGCGGCACGGTCGAGAGCGGGATATATTTGTTCTCCCTATCCTGGTCGGTCCAGACCGCGTGCCGCTGGCTGAAGGTGCCGCGCCCGGAGTCCTGGCCCGACAGGCGGACGCCATAGCCTTCCGACAGCAGCGATCCGAAGGCCAGCGCCTCGCCGGTCGCCCAGTCGAAATTCTCGCCGGACTTGAACATCTCGGCCTTGGCGTCGATCACGCGCTTCAGCGTCTTGTGGACGTTGAGGCCCTCCGGAATCGCCGTCAGCGTCTTGCCCAGGCTGTCGAACAGCTTCTGGCTGATAGCGGACTCGACGCTCTGGCGGCTCGTTTCGGCATCGGCCGGCTTGTGCAGGCCCGACCACCGACCGGCGAACCAGTCGGCCTTGTTGGGCTTGTAGCTCTTGCCGGCCTCGAACTCTTCCTCCAGATGGTTGACGAAGTCGCCCGTCACCTGGGCGACGAAATCATCGTCGACCACGCCCTCCGCCTTCAGCCGCGCCGAATAGACGTCGCTGACCGGCGGATGCTGACGGATCTTCGCATACATTTGCGGCTGGGTGAAGGACGGCTCGTCGCCTTCATTGTGGCCGAAGCGGCGATAGCACCACATGTCGATCACGATGTCGCGGTGGAAGGTCTGGCGATATTCCATCGCCAGCTTGCACGCGAAGGTCACCGCCTCCGGATCATCGCCATTGACGTGCAGGATCGGGGCCTGGACGCCCTTCGCCACATCGCTGGGATAAGGCGAACCGCGCGAGAATTGCGGGCTGGTCGTGAAGCCGATCTGGTTGTTGACGATGAAGTGGATGCAGCCGCCGGTATTATAGCCCGACACGCCGGAGAAGCCGAAGCATTCCCAGACGATGCCCTGCCCCGCAAAGGCCGCGTCGCCGTGGATCAGCACGGGCAGCACCTGCTCATGCTTGGCGAGGTCGTCGCGGAAGGTCTGCTGCGCGCGCACCTTGCCCAGCACCACCGGATCGACGGTTTCGAGGTGCGACGGATTGGGAACCAGCGACATATGGACCTTGACGCCGTCGAACTCACGGTCGGTCGAGGTGCCGAGGTGATATTTGACGTCGCCCGATCCGCCGACATCCTCGGGATTGGCGGTGCCGCCCGAAAATTCGTGGAAGATGACGCGGAAGCCCTTGGCCATCACATTGGCGAGCACGTTCAGCCGGCCGCGATGCGCCATGCCATAGACGATCTCGCGCACGCCCTGCGCGCCGCCATATTTGATGATGGCTTCCAGCGCCGGGATCATCGATTCGCCGCCGTCCAGGCCGAAGCGCTTGGTGCCGACATATTTGCGGCCCAGGAACTTCTCATATTGCTCGGCGTGGATCACCTTGGCCAGGATCGCCTTCTTGCCTTCCGGCGTGAAATGGATTTCCTTGTCCTTGCCCTCCAGACGCTCCTGCAGGAAACGGCGTTCCTCCACGTCCGCGATGTGCATATATTCCAGGCCGACATTGCCGCAATAATTGGCGCGCAGAATCGCCACGATCTCACGCACGGTCGCATATTGCAGGCCCAGCGTGCCGCCCAGATAGACCTTCTTGTCCGGATCGTTCAGGCCGTGATATTCCGGCGTCAAGTCGGCCGGCAGGTCGCGTTGGGTCAGCCCCAGCGGGTCGAGATTGGCAGCCAGATGACCACGTACGCGATATGTGCGGATCAACATCTGCGCGCGTATTGCATCGTCGGCCGCACTTACGGCATCGGTATCCGAAACCGCCTTGCCGCTGGCCTTGGCGGCGGCCTTCACGGCCACTTGCATCTGCGTGGGGTCAAGCGCCCCGGTCAGGTCGTCGGTGTCGATCGGCGGCCAGTTGGTGCGCGCCCAGCTCGGTCCGCGCTCAATCTCGAAGTCCTGGTTTTCGTAACCCATTTCTCTCGTCCCATGCCAACCGCGTGCAGTCGCGGGTGCGGGGTAACAGATGGCCGGGGTGCAGCCCGGCCATCTCCATGGCTGGATCAGCCCTTCAGCACTTCCAGCAGAGTCGTGCCGAGTTCGGATGGGCTCGCCGCAACCTTGATGCCGGCTGCTTCCATCGCTGCGATCTTGCTCTCCGCGTCGCCCTTGCCGCCCGACACGATCGCGCCGGCATGGCCCATGCGGCGTCCCGGAGGCGCGGTGCGGCCCGCGATGAAGCCGGCCATCGGCTTCTTGCGGCCCTTCTTCGCTTCGTCGATCAGGAACTGGGCGGCCTGTTCTTCCGCGTCGCCGCCGATTTCACCGATCATGATGATCGATTCGGTGGCGTCGTCGGCCAGGAACAGTTCCAGCACGTCGATGAAGTTGGTGCCGTTCACCGGATCGCCGCCGATGCCGACGGCCGTGGTCTGGCCCAGGCCCGCATTGGTGGTCTGGAACACGGCTTCATAGGTCAGCGTGCCGGAGCGCGAGACGACGCCGACGCTGCCCTTGGAGAAGATGTTGCCCGGCATGATGCCGATCTTGCATTCGCCCGGCGTCAGCAGGCCGGGGCAGTTCGGGCCGATCAGGCGCGACTTCGAACCCGAAAGGGCGCGCTTCACCTTCACCATGTCCAGCACCGGAATGCCTTCGGTGATGCAGACGATCAGCGGGATTTCGGCGTCGATCGCTTCCAGGATCGAGTCGGCCGCGAACGGCGGCGGAACATAGATGACCGACGCATCGGCGCCGGTCTTCGACTTGGCTTCGGCCACGGTGTCGAACATGGGCAGGCCGATATGGGTCGTGCCGCCCTTGCCCGGCGTGACGCCGCCGACCATCTGCGTGCCATAGGCCAGGGCGGTTTCGGTGTGGAAGGTACCGGTGGCACCGGTCATACCCTGGGTGATGACCTTGGTGTTCTTGTTCACCAGAATGGACATGGGCGTCCCTTCATTTTCTGTGGACGTGGCACTTTGGGTCTAAAGGCGGACCGCCCCAGGCTGCGCACTTACCTGGGACGGTCCGGTGCAAGCTCGTTTGCGGATCAGGCCAGCGAAGGATCGATGCCCTTGCAGGCTTCCAGCAGTTCCTTGACGGCGTCGATCGACACCTGAAGGTTCGCCTTGGCTTCGTCGTCCAGTTCGATCTCGACGACCTGCTCGACACCGCCGGCGCCGATGATCACGGGCACGCCGACATAGAGATTGTCGACGCCGTACTGGCCGGTCAGGTTGGCGGCGCAGGGCAGCAGGCGCTTCTTGTCGCCCAGATAGGCTTCAGCCATGGCGATGGCGCTGGTGGCCGGCGCATAGAAGGCCGAGCCGGTCTTCAGCAGCGCGACGATCTCGCCGCCGCCCGAACGAGTGCGCTGCACGATGGCGTCGATGCGTTCCTTGGTCGAGCGGCCCTGCTTGATCAGGTCGGGAACCGGGATGCCCGCGACGGTCGAATATTCGATCACCGGGACCATCGTGTCGCCATGGCCGCCGAGCACGAAGCTGGTGACGTCCTTGGCCGACACGTTGAATTCTTCCGCGAGGAAATGGTTGAAGCGCGACGAGTCGAGCACGCCGGCCATGCCGACCACCTTGTTGTGCGGCAGGCCGGAAAATTCGCGCAGCGCCCACACCATCGCG
Organism: Sphingobium sp. PNB; assembly: GCF_019873065.1. Lineage (NCBI taxonomy): Bacteria > Pseudomonadati > Pseudomonadota > Alphaproteobacteria > Sphingomonadales > Sphingobiaceae > Sphingobium > Sphingobium sp. PNB. The sequence goes on along the minus strand of NZ_JAINEZ010000012.1, from coordinate 41,449 downwards.
TCGAGCGGGTTGGTGATGCAGATGACGAAGGCGTCGGGCGCGTTGGCGGCGATGCCCTCGCCCACGGCCTTCATGACCTTGAGGTTGATGCCCAGCAGATCGTCGCGGCTCATGCCCGGCTTGCGGGCGACGCCGGCGGTGACGATGATGACGTCCGCGCCCGCAATGTCGGCATAATCGTTGGAGCCGGTGATCTTCGCGTCGAAGCCTTCGACCGAAGCGCATTGCGACAGGTCGAGCGCCTTGCCCTGCGGCACGCCTTCGACGACGTCGAAGAGAACGATGTCGCCAAGCCCCTTGAGAGCCGCCAGATGCGCGAGCGTGCCACCGATATTACCAGCGCCGATAAGCGCGATCTTCTTACGGGCCATATGCAATCATCCTCCAAGCCGTAAACTGGAATTGCCAAGAAACCGGAACTGAAAGTGCGCTTAGGCCTATCCGCCCTAGGTTTCAACCGCGCAAAGGCCCGCACGCCAATTTATCTTTGCAATTCATTCGCAATTTCATTAATAGCCGTTTCGCCTCTGTCGCCCGCGCGCTCCTACCCTGGCGCATGGCCCTTCCCCACAGCGGCCACCTGCCGCACGCCTCCCTTCAATGGGAGCGTGCGGACCCTTTTTTCCAGAGCGGACAATGGCGAATTCGACGGAGCGAGATTATTTCTCGCCGTGGCCCAGCGCCAGATAGTCGTCGGACTGCATTTCCATCAGGCGGGATACGGTGCGCTCGAACTCGAACGCGCCATCGCCCTCCGGGTAGAGACGCGCCGGTTCCGCATCGGCGGAGGCGAGCAATTTCACCTTATATTCGTAGAGTGCGTCGATCAGCGTCACGAAACGCGCGGCCTCATTGCGTTTCTCCGGCCCCAGCACCGGAATGCCGACGATGATGACGGTGTGATATTTGCGGGCGATCGCCAGATAGTCCGGCGCGCCCCGGGCCTCGACGCAGAGGCGCTTGAAAGAAAAGACAGCGACGCCCTTCAGGCTCTTGGGCACATGCAGCGTCCGGCTGCCCTGCACCTTGATGTCCTCGGCCGGAACCTTCGCCCGGTCTTCGACCGGATAGTCGGTCAGGCGGAAAAAGGCTTCCGACAGCGCCCTCGTGGCTTCCGGACCGTTGGGCGCGTGCCACAGGGTCGCATCGCCCAGGCGATCGCGGCGATAGTCGGTCGGACCGTTCAGGGTCATGACGTCCAGCTTCGCCTTGATGAGGTCGATGAAGGGCAGGAAAAGCTGGCGGTTGAGACCGTTCTTGTAGAGTTCGTCCGGCTCGCGGTTGGAGGTGGTGACGATCGTCACCCGCTTTTCCAGCAAGCCGGTAAAGAGCCGCGACATGATCGCGGCATCGGCCATATTGTTGACGACCATCTCGTCGAAACAGAGCAGCCGCGCCTCCTCCGCCAGCGACTCGACCACCGGGGGGATCGGGTCGCCCGTCTCCGACTTGCGCGCCTCAGCCAGCCGGGCATGGACATCGAGCATGAATTCGTGGAAATGGGCGCGCTTCTTGCGCTGGACATGCACCGTGTCGAAGAACAGGTCCATCAGCATCGACTTGCCGCGCCCGACGCCGCCCCACATGTAGAGGCCGCGCGGCGGTTCCGGCGCCTTTCGCAGCAGCCTCCACAAGGTCGAACCGCGCGGCGGCGACGCCTCCAGTTCCTGCTGGAGCCGGTCCAGGCGCATCGCCGCCGCCCGCTGGTCGGGGTCGGGCCGCAATTCGCCCGCGGCCACGAGCGCGTCGTAACGGGCGATGACGCTGCTCACCCTGGCAGCGGCTTCTTGGGTTCGGGCGCCTTGCGCACGGTCGCGGTCGATGCCGCGATCAGGTCGTCATCCTGGGAAATGGTCAGGCGCAGGAACATCAGCCGCCCCGTCTCCCGCAGCAATTCGACCTCCGCGCGCAGGACGGGACCGATCTTTCCGGAGCCACAATATTGCATGCTGAGGTCAACGGTCACCGCCGCCGCCTGTTCCGGACGCCCCATCGCCGCCAGGGCCGCGAAATAGGCGTGATCGGCAAATCCGGCGAGAAAGCCGCCATGCAGCGCCCCCAGCCGGTTGGCGTGCGACGGCAGGCTTTCCAGCATGACCGTCGCCCTGCCCGCCGCATCGCTGCGCGAATAGCTGGTGCCGATGGCCGAGTCGAGGAACGTGCCCGGCGCCGTGTCGGTCCAGCACGACCAGCCCGCCCAGGGCCCTTCGGCCACCGGGCTCAGATGACCCGCTCCGTCGCTCACCGTGTCAGAGTTGCCGCTCGACCATCATCTTCTTGGTTTCCGCAATCGCCTTGGCCGGGCTCAGGCCCTTGGGGCAGACATTCGCGCAGTTCATGATGGTGTGGCAGCGATAGAGGCGGAAGGGATCCTCCAGCTCGTCCAGACGCTCGCCGGTATATTCGTCGCGGCTGTCGGCCAGCCAGCGATAGGCCTGGAGCAGGATCGCCGGGCCCAGGAACTTGTCGCTGTTCCACCAGTAGCTGGGGCAGGAGGTCGAGCAGCAGGCGCACAGGATGCACTCATAGAGGCCGTCCAGCTTCTCGCGGTCGGCGGGCGACTGGAGCCGTTCCTTGCCGCTGGGCGCCGGGCTGACGGTTTGCAGCCAGGGCTTGATGCTGTTGTACTGGGCGTAGAAATGGGTGAAGTCGGGGACCAGATCCTTGATGACGTCCATGTGCGGCAGCGGCGTGACGCGCACTTCCTTGCCCGCGCATTCCTCGATCGAGGTGGTGCAGGCCAGGCCGTTGCGGCCGTTCATGTTCATCGAGCAGGAACCGCAAATGCCCTCGCGGCAGGAACGGCGGAAAGTCAGCGTCGGATCATATTCATTCTTGATCTTCAGCAGGGCGTCCAGAACCATCGGCCCGCAATTGTCGAGATCGATCTCGAACGTGTCGTAGCGCGGATTCTGCCCGGAGTCGGGATCGTAGCGATAGACCTTGAAGCTCTTGACGTTCGTCGCGCCGTCGGGCGCCTTGTGGGTTACGCCCTTGGCGCTGATCTTGCTGTTCTTGGGCAGCGAAAATTCGGCCATTGCTCGTCAAGCCTCTTCGGATAATCCTTCAGTCGGCGTTGCGCATAACAAAAAATCTGCAAAGGTCCAGCACTGACGCAATGCAAAAAACGGGTTGCTTGATTTGTGGCGGTCCTGATCGCTACGGCGCGGCACACCCTGGAGAGCCAGCCCGTTGCCGACCGACATCGCCTTCCTCGCCATTGCCGAAGCCCATCAGGTCTATCACTGGCTGCCGGCCGCGCTTGCCCTGTCGCGCCGGGCGGGGGTGAAGGTGCATGTGCTTTCCCCCTCCCGCCTGATCCTGGATCTGGTCGCCAGCTATGATCCGGAAGGCGCGCTAGACCTCATCCGCCTGCGCAGGCCGCCCGCCCAACCCGACTCGCTGTTCCGCCAGCCGTCGCGTTTCCTGACGCTGATGCTGAACTATGCGACGGTCCGCCGCTTTCCCCTGTTGGTGACGACGGAGATTTCCAGCGGCTGGCTGCGCACCATGCCCGGCTTTTCCGCCCGCATGATCCAGATCAAGCATGGCGCGGGCGACCGGGAGGGCGGGTACAAGGCGCGCCATTCCGCCTTCGACCTGACGCTGGTCGCGGGCGAGAAGGACCGGCGGCGGCTGATCGACCGCGGGCTCTGCACGGCACAGGATTGCGCGGTCGGCGGCTATGCGAAGTTCGAGCTGAAGGCCGCGCGGCAACGCTTTTTCGACAATGACCGGCCGGTGCTGCTCTACAATCCGCATTTCGATGCCGAATTGTCGTCCTGGCCCCGCCATGGGCCGGAGGTGCTGGCGGCGCTGGAAGCGCTGGAGGGGTGGAACGTCATCATCGCCCCCCATACCAAGCTTGCCTGCCGCACCGCGCCGATCCGCACGACGGCGCCCCATATCCGCGTCGACATGGGCAGCCGTCATTCCATCGACATGAGCTATACGATGAGCGCGGACGTCTATCTGGGCGACGTGTCGAGTCAGGTCTATGAATATCTGCTCCATCCCCGCCCGTGCATCTTCCTCAATCTCGACCGGCGCGACTGGCGCAGCGATGAGGCCTTTGCCCATTGGCGGCTGGGACAGGTGATCGAGGATATGGGCGCCCTGCCACAGGCGCTTGATCGCGCCGCGGACTTGCAAGCCGGGTTCGTTGATGCTCAGGAAGCGGCCATGTCCGATTCCATCGACCGATCGCCCACGCCTGCTTCCGAAAGGCAGGCCGACCTCATCCTCGATTTCGCCCGGAAATCCGAAAGGACCGCCGCCGCATGACCCAGACGATCATGACCGCGCTGGGGCCGGTGCGGCTGCTGGGCGACAATGCGACCCGCATCTGGGGCATGTCCAATGCCGAGCGCTGCCGCCGCATGGCCGAAAGCGCCGCGAAGAACGGCAGCGCATTGGCGGACGGGCATGAACTGCTGTTCAACCTGAGCTACGCCTTCGATCCGATGCTGCTGCGGCTGGTGCTGGAGGAGCCCGGGACGGTCTTCGCCTGGGGCGCGGTACCGATCGTCGGGCAGGTGCCCGCAGGCAGCGATCCGCTGAGCGCGCCGCATCTCGTCGATCTGTCGGATGGGCGGAAGCTCTATAACCGGCAACTCCGCAAGCTGGAGCAGCCCTTCGTCCGGGAACTGACGCCCGCGACCCGGCGCGGCATCGAACGGCAAAGCTATTTCGGCGCCTATAAGGGCGTCACCGACCTGCTGACCAAATATCTCTGGCCCGAACTGGCGCTGTGGCTGACGCGGCTCGCCGCCTCCATCGGCATGACGCCCAATATGGTGACGGCCATCGGCGCGACGCTCTGCATATTGGCGACCTGGTTCTTCGCGCAGGGGCTGTATTGGACCGGCATGCTTGCCGGCTTCGTCTTCATGGTGCTGGACACGGTGGACGGGAAGCTGGCCCGCTGCACCATCACCTCGTCCAAATGGGGCAATGTGGCGGACCATGGCGTCGACCTGATCCATCCGCCCTTCTGGTGGTATTTCTGGGGCGTGGGGCTGTCGGCCTGGGGGCTGGCGCTGTCGACGCAGACTTTCGCGCTGGTGATGGCGGCCGTGATCGCGGGCTATGTGCTCCAGCGGCTGATCGAGGGGATGTTCATCAAGGATTTCGGCATGGACATCCATGTCTGGGGCCGGTTCGACAGCTGGTTCCGGCTGATCACCGCGCGGCGCAACCCGAATATGGTGATCCTGTTCGTCGCGCTGCTGGCTGGGCGGCCGGACATCGGGCTGATCGCGCTCGCCTGGTGGACGATCATCTCGCTGGGCGTCCATGCGGTGCGGCTGATGCAGGCCTATGCCGTGAAGCGCTCCGGGCGGCCCATCGTCAGTTGGATGGAGGCAAGGGCATGAACGCGACCATCGGGAAATTCGGCTACCCCGCGACCCTGATCGCGGAGTTCGCGCATTGGCTGGTGTTGCTGCGCCCCGCCCAGCCGACGCTGGGGTCGCTGGTGCTGGCGGCGAAGTCCGACGCCACGGCCTTTGGCGACCTGCCGGCGGAAGCCCATGCCGAACTGGCGGTTGCCACCAAGGCAATAGAAAGCGCGCTGGCTCAGGCGGTCGGCTATGAGAAGATCAATTATCTGATGCTGATGATGGTGGACCCGCATGTCCACTTCCATGTGCTGCCCCGCCATACGGGCAGCCGCGAGCATGAGGGCCTGCGGATAACGGACGCCGGATGGCCGGGACAGCCCGACCTTGGCAGCGGAGTGAAGCTCGACCCCGATCAGATCGCCGCGCTGACGGATTGGCTCAGGCCCTATTTCGCGTAACGCCCCTCGGCCAGCCAGCGGGCGGTGAGCCTCTTCGCCGCCTCGACATCCTGCGGGAAGTCGACTTCCTGCCAGTCCAGCCCCTCGATGGAGACGGTACCGACGCGGTTGCCCTTGGCGATGATGTCGATGGCGCGCAGATACCAGCGCTCGACGCCCTCGGGCGTGCGCATCATCTGGTCGATCTGGTTGCGGAAGATCGCCGGCCCCTCACCCTTGAAGGCCAGCATGCCGATGGATTCGGCATTGGTGTCATGGGGCAGCAGCCGCTTGCCGATGGCAAGCAGGCGGCCGGTCTCGTCCCGGTTCACCTTCATGTCGTCATCGTCATAATCGCCGGGCTTGACGTCCACGGTGACGGTGACGGCGTCCTCCGCCCCCGCGATCAGCTTCGCCACGATCTCGTCCGAGACGATGGTGTCGCCGTTCAGGATGATGAAGTCCCGATCCATCTCCTCCCGCACGATCCAGCAGGTGCCGAGATTGTCCGCCACCTGAAAGAAGGGGTTGAAGACAGTGCGGATGCGCGCGCCGGTGTCGCGGTAGAGTTGCAGCGCATGATCCTCCACCCGTTCCGTGCGGAAGCCGGTGACGACGACGATGTCGGTCACGCCATTGGCCACCAGCGCGGCGACCTGCCAGCTGATGAGGGTGCGGCCGTTGAAGTCGATCATGCATTTGGGCACGTCGCGGGTCAGCGGAAGCAGGCGCGATCCCTGGCCCGCGGAAAGGATGATGGCTTTCGAGATAGTCATGCGTCGGGCCATTAAAGCAAAGACAGGCCGATGGACAGGCCATGTTGCATCACAGCCGGCCCAATCCTAGATAGACCCGCGCCGGTCGGTCGGCGATCAGGAAAGGCCGGAACCCAAGTGACGAGCAAGCGCGGATCGGGTGGCGCTCAGGAAGGCTTCGCCCGCATCCTGGCGAATACCGGCTGGCTGCTGGGCGGCAAGGGCGTGGGCGCGGTGCTGAGCCTTGCCTATCTGGCCATCGTCACGCGAACGCTGGGCGTCGCGGATTTCGGCCGGTTCGCGCTGGTGCTGAGCGCCGCTAACGTCATCAAGACGCTGGTCAGCTTCGACAGCTGGCAGATCGTCGTGCGCTACGGCCAGCCGCATCTGGCCGCGGGCGACGGCGATGCGCTGAACCGGGTGCTGCGCTTCTGCATCCTGATCGACCTTGGCTCCGCCGTGGCGGGCGGGCTGATCGCGGCCTTCATCATCCTCGCCTTCGGACCGCTGATGGAATTGTCGGCGGGCATGGGGTGGCAGGCCTGGATCTTCTGCATGGTGATGATGATCACCATCCGCTCCAGCCCGACCGGCGTTCTGCGTCTGTTCGACCGGTTCGATTCGGGCGCCTTTGCCGAAACCATGATCCCGGTGGGGCGGATGATCGGCGCCGGGCTGGCCTGGGTGCTGACGCCCGATGTCACCGGCTTCCTGATCGCCTGGGGCGCGGCGGAATTGTTGTGCGCGATCAGCTATTGGTGGCTGGCGCTGCGCGTCGGGGGCGAAAGGCTGGGGCGCTGGCGGTCCGGCCGGGCGCTGGACGCGCGCAGGGAAAATCCCGGCATCGTCGGCTTTCTCACCGCCACCAATTTGCAGACGACCCTGTCCTCCGTGGGCCAGCAGGTGGCCGTGCTGGTGGTCGGCCTGTTCGTGGGACCTGCGGGGGCTGGCCTCTACCGGCTTGCCAACCAGCTCGCCAATTCCCTGACCAAGATTTCCAGCCTGCTCTCCCGCAGCATCTTCGTGGAACTGAGCCGCACCCATTCCAGCCATGGCCATGAGGCGCTGGGTACGCTGTTCCGGCGGACCAACCGGCTGGCGCTGATCGCAGGGGCCGTGATCATCGCCCTCATCCTGACCATCGGCCATCCGCTGCTGGGGCTGATTGCCGGCAAGGCATTTCTGCCGGCCTATCCGCTGCTGCTGCTGCTGGGGATCGCGGCCTGCATCGACCTGGTCGGGGTGAGCTATCGTCCGCTGCTGATGGCGACCGACCGGGCCAGCCTGTCGCTGCGCATCACGCTGGTTTCGACCGCCTTGCTGCTGGGGATGCAGGCGGCCTTGTTGCCGATCTATGGCACGGTCGGGGCGGCAAGCGCGAATATCGTCGCCGCGATCGCGGGCTTTGCCATGATGGGGCTGGCGAGCCGACGGGTTTTGACACGGCCCGGCATGAAGGAAGCAGGCTGAACTAACGGAACCGCGCCGGAGAATAAGGCGCCGGATCGATCCCCATGATCTGCGGCGGCAAAGCCTCTCCCCTGAGAAGGGCAGCGCCCAGCAAGGCCGCAGCGGGCGAGGTCTGGATGCCGAACCCGCCCTGCCCCGCAAACCAGAAAAAGCCCCGCGCCGCCGGATCGAAGCCATAGACCGGCGCCCGGTCGCGGGAGAAGCTGCGCAGCCCGGCCCATTTGCGTTCCACCGCCTCGACCGGCCAGTCGACCACCGCCTCGAAGCGGGCGATCGCTTCCGCCACCGCCATTTCCTCCGGCGCGGCGTCGCAGGGCGGCGAAGGCTCCTCGTCATGGGGCGTGAGCCAGACCCGGCCCTCCCCCTCCGGCTTGAAATAGAATTGCGAGGCAAGGTCCATGACCAGCGGCAGATCGGCCGCAGGCATGGCAGGCACGCGCAACTGCACCACTGTCCGCCGCAGCGGCGCAATGCCAATCGGCGCGACCCCGCAAGCCCGGGCCACATCGTCCGCCCAGGCCCCCGCCGCGTTGACGATCATCCTGCAATCGATCGCGCCCCTGTCCGTTTCGACCCGCCAGCCGCCGTCCCGCGCCTCGGCACGCCGCAACGCCGTCGCCAGCCGGACCTCGCCGCCCAGGCGACGGAACAGCCGCAACCAGGCCTGATGCAACGCCGCCACGTCGATGTCGCGCACACCCGGCTCCAGCACGCCCAGCGTCCATTCCGGCCGCAGTCCAGGGACAAGCCCGGCAGGCTCGACCGGAACCAGGTCCACCTTGCCGCCGAACTGCTCCAGCAGGCGGTCCCGCGCCGCCGCATCGCCTGCCCGCCCGATATGCAACGTCCGGCGCGGCGTCAGGAAAGGGGTGTCGGAAAAGTCCGGATCGGGCGCGGCCAGCATCGGTCCCGACGCCGTGGTCAGGGGCTGAACCGCCAGCCCGCCATAGGTCTCCTCCCAGAAGGAAACCGCCCGCCCCGTCGCGTGATAGCCGGCGCTCGGCTCCATCTCCAGCATCAGCACGCTGGCACGGTCCGCCAGCACCGCGCCAAGGCTCGCCCCGGCGATCCCGCCGCCGACAATCACGATGTCGGGCCGGTTCATTCCAGTCCGGCCCGGCGGGGGGCGACTTCATCCAGAAAGCAATCGATCCGCGCCAGCGCATCCACCCGCACCGGGTCCAGCTCCCGCAATATCTCGTGCGCGGCCTCCCGCCCATAGACATGCAGCCGCGCGCCGGCGATCCGCACCGCGATCCGCGCGATGGCAGGCGTGGAGACGAGCCGGTCGGTCCGCGCCGCCAGGATGAGCAGGGGCACGGCAATCCGCTCGATCGCGCGCCCCTGCTCCAGCGCGCGGGTCGAATGCAGCGCCTGCGCCACCCATTTCCAGCTCGGCGGGCCCAGCGCCACCTCCCTGCTATGGTCGCGCCACCACAGCTCATCGGCATAGCGTTCGGGATCGTGGGTCAGCCGCTTCTGCCGCATACGCCGCTGGCGTTCCGACTCCTCCTTCTGCGTCCACGCCTGCTTTTCGGCAAAGCCCAGGGCACACATCGTTTCGGCAATGGCCACCGCCAGCCAGCGCGGCAGGGGCGCGGTGTGCAGTCCCATCATCGGCGCGACCGTCACGGCGGCATCGGGCGGAGCCATCCCTTCCGCCAGCGCGCGCAGCAACAGATGGCCGCCCATGCTGTGACCGACGATCACGCTCGGCCCCACCCCCTGCCCACGCCAATCGGTGGCGAAGGCTTCAAGGTCGGCGATCCACTGTCCGAAATCGTCGATATGGCCGCATAGCGGATCGCCGGTCGTGCGGCCCGATCCGCCCTGACCGCGCCAGTCGAAGCCGGTGACCGCCCAGCCCCGGTCGGCCCAGTGGCGGATGACCTCAAGATATTTCTCGATCATGTCGCCGCGTCCGCCCAGCACCAGCATCCGGCCGCGACGACCTTCGCCCAACCGGTAGCGGCGAAGGCGCCAGCCATCGGGCGCGGTCCAGTAATCGAGCCGCCCGTCCATCGGCCAGGCGCGCCGGTCGAAAGCAACGGGAACGAAGCGGGGCGAATCCATGCGCCGCATGGTTACGCTTTGGTAAGCCATGCGGTCTATAGTTTCGAACCCATGACGGGGGATATTTTCCAAATGGCGCTGATCGGCGCCCTGACAGTGCTGCTGATCGTGGCGTCCGTCACCGATCTGCGGTCGCGCATCATCTCCAACCGGCTCAACCTGACGGTGGCCGCACTGGCGCCGCTCTGGTGGCTGGCCTGCGGCCTGCCCTTCTGGCCGGGCATGGCGGTGCAGCTGCTGGTGGCGCTGATCGTGTTCATGGCGTTCGCCGCCCTGTTCGCGCTCGGCTGCATGGGCGGCGGCGACGTGAAGCTGCTGGGCGCGCTGGCGCTCTGGTTTCCCTGGCAGGCGACCCTGTCGATGCTGATGCTGATGGCGGTGCTGGGGGGCATCGTCACCATCGTGACCGTCGTGCACCATCGCATGACCCGGCGGCTGGGCCAGCCGCAAATCCCCTATGGCATCGCCATCTCGTTCGCGGCGCTTTGGCTGCTTGGCGAACGATATATTAACCAATTTGCGTGAATAAACGGGGGCTCGGGCGCAACTCGTCCGATTGAGGGAGGCGAATTTCATCATGGATGCCAAGAAGATCGTGCTGCTGGTGGGGGCGCTGATCATAGCGGTCACTACAGCCCTGCTTGCACGCAACATGCTGAGTTCGTCGAGCGCACCGCAAGCGGGCGCATCGTCCATGCCGATCGAGGCTGACCAGCCCCATGTGCTGGTCGCGACCAAGGCCCTGCCGGTGGGCACCATCCTGGATGCGGAGAGCTTCCGCTTCCAGCCCTGGCCCAAGGATCTGGTCGAGCAGGCCTATTATATCAAGGGCCAGGCCGATCCGCAGAAGCTGGTGGGCAGCGTCATCCGCACCGCCATTTCCGCCGGCCAGCCGATGACCCTGGGGTCGGTGATCAAGCCGGGCGATCGCGGTTTCCTGGCCGCGGCCCTCGGGCCGGGCATGCGCGCCGTGACCGTGCCGGTGTCGGCGCAGAATTCAGTGGCAGGCTTCGTCTTTCCGGGCGACCGCGTCGACCTGATGCTGACGCAGAGCGTCAGCGGCGGCGGCGAAGGCGAACCGCTCAAGGTCTCCGAAACCATCCTGCGCAATCTGCGCGTGCTCGCCACCGACCAGCGCATGGACGCGCTGGGCGCCGACGGCAAGCCGGTGGTTCAGACCTATTCCAACGTCACCATCGAAGTGACGCCGAAGATTGCGGAGAAGATCGCGGTGGCCCAGACCATCGGCTCGCTCTCGCTCTCGCTGCGCTCGCTCGCGGACAACAGTTCCGAACTGGACGCGGCCATTGCCGGCAGCGACGTCGACCTGCCGGACGGCAGCAATCCCAATGCGGAAAAGAAGCTGCTGGCCAGCATCGCCGCTCGCCCCGTCGACAAGGGCAGCACCTATTCCACAGGCGCCGACGTCTCGCGCTATCAGCGCAGCAGCGTCCCCGCCAAGCCTTTGCAGGCCATGGCTGCTGGCGGCGCTCCCGTCATCGGCGCGCCGGTCGGCGGAGGCATTGTCGGCCAGGGGCCGGTGATCCGCGTCGCCCGCGGAACCAGCGTGACCGTCGTTCCGGTCGGGGGGAAGTAAGATGAAGGGGTTCACTGTTCACACCCGTGCGGCCAGGCCGCACACCCTCTCGGCTCTTGCGGCCAAGCCGCTGCTCGGCCCCGCAATCGCCCTCGGCCTGGCGGTTGCAGCCGCTGCCGCGCCGACCACCGCGCTCAACGCCGCGCCTGCCTCCATGCAGGACAATGCGATCCTGCTCTCCGTGGGCGGCAGCAAGGTCATCAACCTGCCGGCCAAGATGTCGGACGTGGTGATCGGCGATCCGGATGTGGTCGACGTTCACGTCCGTTCGCAGAACCAGCTTTACCTGATCGCGAAGAAGGCAGGCGAAACCACCGTCTTCGCGACGGCGACGAACGGCAAGGTGCTGTTTTCCGGGACGGTGCGGGTCGGCAACAATCTCACCAGCATCGACGACATGCTGAAGCTGGCGATGCCGAACGCGGACATCGCCGTCAACAAGATGAACGGCATGGTCCTGCTGACCGGCACCATCGCCGCGCCGGAAGACGCGGCGGAGGCCGAAAGGCTGACCCAGGCCTTCGTCGGCAAGGAAGTGACCGTGGTCAGCCGCCTGCGCACCGCGACGCCGCTTCAGGTCAACCTGCAGGTCAAGATTGCCGAAGTGTCCCGCGATGTGGGGCACAAGATCGGCATGAACTGGAAATCGCAGGATCTGACCGGCGGCAAATGGGCCGGCGGCATCGGCGGCGGAACCCGCGACGCCATCACCTTCAACAGCGGCGGCGGGGGAACGTTCAACTTCACCGCGGATGGCGGTTACAGCCTTGGCGGTGTGGCGCGCGTGCTGGGTCTCGACATCGGCGCCGTGCTGGACCTTGCCGAATCAAGCGGCCTCGCCACCACCCTCGCCCAGCCCAACCTGACCTCGCTGTCAGGCGAAACCGCAAGCTTCCTCGCGGGCGGCGAATATCCCTATACCGTCAGCAACGGCACGCAGGGCAACAGTATCGAATTCAAGCAATATGGCGTGCAACTGGCCTTCACGCCGACCGTGCTGGCCGATGGCCGCATCTCGCTGCGCGTCCGCCCCACGGTGTCGAGCCTCGACTTCTCGGTCGACTCCAGCGTGCCCGCGCTCAGGAGCCGCACGGCCGAAACTACGGTCGAACTGGGTTCCGGTCAGGCCTTCATGATCGCCGGCCTGCTCAACAACGACACCGCGAACAGCATCAGCAAGGTTCCGGGCATTGGCAATCTGCCGATCCTGGGCAGCCTGTTCAAGTCGCGCAATTTCCAGCGTCACGAGACGGAACTGGTCATCGTCGTCACCCCCTATCTGGTGAAGCCGATGAATGCGTCCGACGTGCGCCTGCCGACGGACGGGTTCCGCAACGCCAATGAAGGTCAGGGACTGTTCCTGCAACAGATGCACGACGGCGTCAGCGGGGCCCGCTCCCCCATGCCGAGCCGCGCGCCGGGCGCTCCGGCACCCGCGCCGGGTCCGCAAAGCTCGGCCGCTCTGCCGCCGGTCGCCTCTCGTGACACTGGCAAGCGTTCGAAGGACGCCGCGCCCGGCTTCAGCTTCTGATCCGAAGGACGAAAGACATGACTTTCCAGTCTCGCAAGACCCCCGTCCTCCCCGGCCTTGTCCGCCTTAGCGCGCTCGCGCTGATGGCCCTGCCGCTCGCCGGCTGCCAGACCGACCAGGCCGCCAATCGCGGCGTGCAGTCGGTCCATCAGCCGGTCGTCAGCCACACCGCCTTCACCTATGATGTGCAGGCGGGCCCCGATGGCGGCCTCACCGCATCGGAGGCGCGCCGGCTGGACGACTGGTTCGTTTCCATCGGCCTTGGCTATGGCGATCAGGTCGCCGTGGCGACGGATGCGGGCTATTACAGCCCTGCCCTGCGCGAAGGCATAGCCGATGTGGTGGCGCGCCACGGCATGCTGGTGGGCGAAGACGGCACCGCCGTCGCCGGCACCGCGCCACAGGGCGCCGTGCGCCTGATCGTGCGCCGCGCCACCGCCAGCGTGCCCGGCTGCCCCGACTGGTCGGACAAGCCGGAAACCGACCAGCAACTGGGCGCATCGACCAATTTCGGCTGCGGCGTGAACGGCAATCTGGCCGCGATGATCGCCAATCCGGAGGATCTGGTGCGCGGCCAGACCACCGACAGCGATCTGCGCACCGCCACGTCCAACCGCGCGATTTCGACCTATCGCGAAAAGGCGCCGACCGGTTCCGGCGACCTCAAGACCCTGTCGGGAGGCAATTGACATGAACGCACCCTGGAAACCCGGCGCCTCCGGTCAGCGTGACCCCTTCCATGCCTTCGTCTGCGACGATCACAGTTTCGACCTGCTGCGCGTCGTCGCGGCGGAAATGGGCTGGGCGCCGGAAAAGGTGAACAAGGGCGGCATGCGCAACGCCGTGCAGTCCCTGTCGATCACCGCTTCGCCACAGATCCTGTTCATCGACATGTCGGAAAGCGGCGATCCGCTGAATGACATCAACAGCCTGGCCGAAGTGTGCGAACCCGGCACGGTCGTCATCGCGGCAGGCCAGGTCAATGACGTGCGCCTCTATCGCGACCTGCTGGCCAGCGGCATCCAGGACTATCTGCTGAAGCCCTTCGGCGCGGACCAGTTGCGCGACGCGCTGGCGCAGGCGCAGGCCGTATTCTTCGCGCCACGCGATGCGGGGCCGGAACGGCCGCACATGACCACGGCGGTCATCGGCACGCGCGGCGGCGTGGGCGCGTCCAGCTTGGCAACCTCGCTCGCCTGGCTGCTCAGCGACAAGAGGCAGCGCCCGACCGCCCTTCTCGACCTGGACGTCCATTTCGGCACCAACGCGCTGGCGATGGACCTGGAGCCGGGGCGTGGCCTGACCGACGCGATCGAAAATCCCAGCCGCATCGACGGTCTGTTCATCGAACGCGCGATGGTGCGCGCGAGCGACACGCTGGCGATCCTGTCGGCTGAAGCGCCGATCAGCCAGCCCCTGCTGACCGACGGCGGCGCCTTCTACCAGTTGCTGGAGGAGTTCCGCGCGGCTTTCGAATGCAGCGTCATCGACCTGCCGCGCGCCATGCTGATCCAGCATCCGCATCTGATGAGCGACGTGAACGTCACCGTCGTGGTCACGGAACTGACGCTGGCGGCGGCGCGGGATTCGATCCGCATCCTGTCCTGGCTCAAGACCAACGCCCCGCAGTCGCGCGTGCTGGTCGTCGCCAACCGCGTCCACCCCGGCGCGCCGGAAATCAGCCGCAAGGATTTCGAACAGTCGATCGAGCGCAAGGTGGACGTGCTGATCCCCTTCGACCTCAAGGTCGCATCGCAGGCCGCCAAGCTGGGCAAGACGCTGGCGGAGACGGCCAAGGGCAGCAAGGTCGGGGCCGCCTGCAACACCCTGCTGGATGCGGTATTGGGCGCGGCGGAGGAGGCGGAGGCCGATGAAGGCCGCGCGACCTCGTCGAAGAAGGGCGATTCCCTGCTGGGCAAGATCAGCGATCTCAAGAGCATGATCCCTTCGCGCCGCAAGGGCAAGGCTTCGGCCTGAACAGGATGGGCCGTGCCGCCTGGGGGCGGCATGGCCGCTTTGATGGAACCGGATAAGAAACGGGCAGGCACATGAACGGCAATATCATCCTGATGGCGGTGCTGCTCGCAACCATGCTGGGCCTGATCGTCATGGCTTTTGGCGGCCCGTCGCCCGAAAAGGCGCAGAAGCGCCGCATGGAACTGATCCGCGGCCGGCACAGCGATTCCACCGACGCCATATTGGAAGCGCGCATGCGCAAGGCGATCTCGAACCGCCCGGCCGGCAATGAATCGTCGATGCTGGTGTCCCTGGTGCCCAATCCGGAAAACCTCGCCAAGCGTATCCGCATGACCGGCAAGAAATGGACCGTCAGCCAGTATATGACCGCCTGCGCCGTCATCTTCCTGCTGCTGTCCGCCGTGCTGATGCTGCGCGGATTCCCGCCACTGTTCGCCGTGATGCTGGGCCTCGCGGCGGGGCTTGGCCTGCCGCATATGTGGATCAGCCGGCTCATCAAGGGCCGCGTGCTGAAATTCAACGCCAAGTTTCCAGACGCATTGGAACTGCTGACCCGGGGCCTGCGCTCGGGCCTTCCCATTGCCGAGACGCTGAACGTCGTGTCGAGCGAAGTGCCGGGACCGGTGGGCGAGGAATTCAAGCTGATCACCGAACGCATCAAGATCGGCAAGACCATGGATCAGGCGTTGCAGGAGACCGCCGACCGGCTGGGCACGCCCGAGTTCCAATTCTTCGTCATCAGCCTGGCGATCCAGCGCGAAACCGGCGGCAATCTGGCGGAAACCCTGTCCAACCTCGCCAACGTGCTGCGCCAGCGCGCGCAGATGAAGCTCAAGATCCGGGCGATGTCCTCGGAATCCAAGGCGTCGGCCTATATTATCGGCGTGCTGCCTTTCACGGTATTCGGCCTGATCTGCTACATCAACTACGATTATATGTCGCCCTTCTTCACGCCCGACCCGGCCGGGATATTCGGCCTTTCGACCATGCAGGTGGTCGGCATCGGCGGCATGTGCTGGATGGCGATCGGCGCCTTCATCATGGCGCAGATGATCAACTTCGAAATCTGAGGAAGCCGACAAGATGGAAAGCACACCCGTCCCCGCCGGCACCCTCTTCGGCCTGACCGCCACCGATTTCGGCACGCTGCTCGCCGCCCTGGCGACACTGGCGACGCTGTTCGCGCTTTATGCGGTCATGACCGTGCGCGATCCGATGGCAAAGCGCGTCAAGGCGCTCAACGAACGGCGCGAACAGCTGAAGGCCGGCATCACCGCCTCCACCGCGCGCCGCCGCGCCAAGCTGGTGAAGAAGAACCAGACGACCGACCAGATGCGGTCGCTCCTCTCCAGCCTGAAGGTGCTGCAGGACGATCAGCTCAAGGAAGCGCAGATCAAGCTGGCCCAGGCCGGCATCCGGTCGAAGGACTGGGCGGTCGCGGTGATCTTCGGCCGCATGATCCTGCCGATCGTCATCGGCGGCATGGCGGCGCTGCTGCTCTATGCGGTGGGCATCTTCCCCGAATGGGGCGGCGCGAAGCGCTTCATGGCGTTCGCCGGCGCGTTGCTGCTGTCCTACAAGGCGCCCGACATCTTCATCGACAACAAGATCCAGAAGCGTTCCGCCGCGATCCGCAAGGGGCTGCCCGACGCGCTGGACCTGCTGGTGATCTGCGCCGAGGCTGGATTGACCGTCGACGCCGCCTTCAGCCGCGTCGCCCGTGAACTGGGCAAGGCCTATCCGGAACTGGGCGATGAATTCCACCTGACCGCCATCGAACTCAGCTTCCTTACGGAGCGGCGCATGGCCTTCGAGAACCTGGCCACCCGCGTCAAGCTGGACGCGATCAAGGGCGTGGTCACGACCATGATCCAGACGGAAAAATACGGCACGCCGCTGGCTTCGGCCCTGCGCGTGCTGTCCGCCGAATTCCGCCACGAACGCATGATGCGTGCCGAGGAAAAGGCCGCGCGCCTGCCCGCGATCATGACCGTGCCGCTGATTCTCTTCATCCTGCCGACCCTGTTCGTCGTCATCCTGGGTCCGGCCGCCTGCTCGATCAGCCAGGCCTTCTAAAATTTTGAAGGGGCGCAGGCGCGTTGCCGTAGCGTCCCTTCGAACGCCTGCGAAAGCCGCTGATTTTCCGCCTTGGCGAAGCGGCCGATCCTGCCCTATCCCCTTTTGCAAAGACGCAAATCCGGAGAGGTCCATGGTCGCCATCACCCGCATCGCCGTCCGCGCCGCGCTGCCCATCCTGCCCCTGTTCGCCGCCCTGCCCGCGCAGGCCGCCCAGCCCATCACCGGCCGCTGGGCCACGGTCGACGGCAAGGCCATCGTCCAGATCGCCCCCTGCGGCAAGACGCTCTGCGGGCGGATAGAAAAGATCGTGAAACCCACCCCCGGCCGCCCCCAGACCGACATCAAGAACCCCGATCCGGCCCAGCGCGGCAAGCCGCTGACCGGCCTGGCGCTGCTCACCGGCTTTGCCGACGCGGGCGATCTGTGGAAAGGGTCGATCTACGATCCGGAAAGCGGCAAGACCTATAACAGCAAGGTCAGCCGAAACGGCGACGGCACGTTGAAGGTGCAGGGTTGCATCATGATGTTTTGCAAGACCCATACATGGACGCCCGTGCGCTGATCGGCTGACCTCTTTTTGGATGAAGCCAGCCATTCCCCCTCCGCAGGCGGGAGGGGGTGAGCCAGTGCGACATCTGCGGAGATTCCCAACCGCCAAGCCGGAAACTCGCTACGCTCACCCTCCGCCTCCCGCCCAAAAAACGAAATGCCCCGGCCTTGGCCGGGGCATTTCGTTTCAGCACTGCCGCGAGGATCAGGCCGCCTTGCGCGCCTTGGTCAGCTTCTTCATCAGCATGTCCCGCTTCAACCGCGACAGATGGTCGATGAACAACACGCCCTGCAGATGATCCATCTCATGCTGGAGGCAGGTGGCCAGCAACCCTTCCAGCCGCTCCTCATGGATGCGTCCGTCCCTGTCCATCCAGCTCGCGCGGATGCTCGCCGGCCGCTCCACTTCCGCAAACTGGTCGGGGACGGACAGGCAACCCTCATTATAGACCGACAGGTCCTCCGATCCTTCCAGGATTTCCGGATTGATGAACACCATCGGCTT
Organism: Sphingobium sp. PNB; assembly: GCF_019873065.1. NCBI lineage: Bacteria > Pseudomonadati > Pseudomonadota > Alphaproteobacteria > Sphingomonadales > Sphingobiaceae > Sphingobium > Sphingobium sp. PNB. Next base: position 23,134 of record NZ_JAINEZ010000012.1, on the reverse strand, counting down.
CCTGACCGGCGGCGCGCCCTCCTCATCGGATTCGGGTTCCTGCAGGTCGATCACCAGCACCCGCTTGGGCACGCCCACCTGGATCGCGGCCAGGCCGATGCCCGGCGCGTCGTACATGGTTTCGAACATGTCGTCGATCAGACGCTGCAAATCGTCATCGATCGCCTCCACCGGAGACGAGATGGTACGCAGGCGCGGATCGGGCGCCTCCAGGATGGGAAGAATGGCCATGGAGCCAAAATAATCGGACGGCCGGAAAATTTCAAGCGACCGCCACATTCACCCGACGGGACGCCGCGCCCTCAGCGCCTGGGCCAATGTCCCCTCGTCCAGATAGTCCAGTTCCCCGCCCACCGGCACGCCATGCGCCAGTTGCGTCAGGCGCACGGGAAAACGCTCCAGCCGTTCGGCCAGATAATGGGCGGTGGTCTGTCCCTCCAGCGTCGCGTTCATCGCCAAAACCACCTCGTCTATGCCGCCGGCCTCCACCCGCGCGACCAGCGCATCGATGGACAGGTCCTCCGGACGCACGCCTTCCAGCGCAGACAGCCGACCGCCCAGCACATGGAATCGCCCCGGGAACAGTCGCGACTTGTCGAGCGCCCACAGGTCCGCAACATCCTCCACGACGCAAAGCGCCCGCGCATCCCGGCGCGGATCGGCGCAGATGCCGCAGGGATCGACGGTATCGACATTGCCGCACAGGCTGCATGTCACCAGCCGCTCGTTCACCGCATCCAGGGCGCGCAGCAGCGGCTCCAGCGCGGATTCCCGCTTCTTGAGCAGGTGCAGCACGGCACGCCGCGCCGAACGCGGGCCAAGGCCGGGCAGGCGGGACAGCGCCTGCGTCAGCGCTTCGATCTCGGGAGAAGCCATGGAACCGGAATAAGGGCTTGCAAGTCGCGGACACAAGGGGTTTGAGAGGCGTCTTCGGAAATACGCCTCCCAGCGCATTTCAGAGGCGGCGCCGGCCGGCGCCGAAACCCAACAAAAGGCCCGCCATGCGCATCGTTTATATGGGAACCCCGGATTTCGCCGTGCCGGCCCTGGCGGCATTGGCAAAGGCCGGGCATGACATCGTCGCCGCCTACAGCCAGCCGCCCCGCCCGGCCGGACGCGGCAAGGCGCTCCGTCCGTCCCCCGTCCATGCGAGGGCGCTGGAAATGGGCATAGAGGCGCGCACGCCGGTTTCGCTGAAGGATGCCGGGGTGCAGGCCGCCTTCGCCGCGCTGAACGCCGATGTGGCCGTGGTCGCCGCCTATGGCCTGATCCTGCCTCGCCCGATCCTGGAGGCGCCGCGCCTGGGCTGCATGAACATCCACGCTTCCCTCCTGCCTCGCTGGCGCGGCGCTGCGCCGATTCAGCGCGCCATCCTCGCTGGCGACAATGTCACGGGGGTCACCATCATGGACATGGAGGCAGGGCTGGACACCGGCCCGATGCGCGCCAAGCATGTGACGCCCATAGAGGACAAGACCGCCGGCGCGCTGACGCAGGAACTGGCCGAAGCCGGCGCGGAACTGATGGTGGAGGTGCTGGACGACCTCTCTCTCCACCCGCCGGTCGCCCAGCCGGAGGAAGGCGTCACCTACGCCTCCAAGATCGAAAAGGCGGAATCGCGGATCGATTTCAGCCGCGACGCGCATCAGGTCGAACGGCAGGTGCGCGCCTTCAACCCCATGCCGGGCGCCTTCTTCGAATATCGCGGCGAACGGTTCCGCATCCTCGCCGCCCATGTCGAGGAGAATGACGGCCCGGGGGGCGAGTTGCTCGACAACAGCCTGCTGATCGGCTGCGGCCATGGCAGCATCCGCCCGACGCTGATCCAGCGCGCGGGCAAGGGCGCGATGTCGGCGGGCGAATTGCTGCGCGGCTATGACATGCCCGCCGGCAGCCGGATCGACGCCTGACCCCATGACCCGTTTCGCCTTCACCGTCGAATTCGATGGCCGCCCCTTCATGGGCTGGCAGCGGCAGGCCCATGGGCCGAGCGTGCAGCAGGCGATGGAGGACGCCATCTTCGCCGTCACGGGCGAACAGGTCGCGGTCCATGCGGCGGGGCGGACCGATGCCGGCGTCCACGGCCTTGGCATGCGCGCCCATGCCGACATTGCGAAGGACATCGCGTCCTTCCGCCTGATGGAGGCGCTGAACGCGCTTCTCCGGCCGGCGCCGGTCGCGATCCTTGCCTGCGAGGCCGTGGCGGACGACTGGCATGCGCGCTTCTCCTGCACCGGCCGCTCCTATGTCTATCGCATCGCCAACCGCCGCGCCCCGCTGACCTGGGAAAATGGGCTGGTCTGGCGGGTGATCCAGCCGCTGGATGCGGACGCGATGCAGCAGGCCGCGCAACTGCTGGTCGGTCGGCACGACTTCACGACCTTCCGCTCGGTCCACTGCCAGGCGGAAAGTCCGGTGAAGACGCTGGACCGGCTGGATGTGGAGCGTGCGGGCGACCGCCTCGCCATCCATGCGGAGGCGCGGTCCTTCCTGCACCATCAGGTGCGGTCGATGGTGGGATGCCTTGCCATGGTGGGCATGGGGCGCTGGTCGATAGGCGATCTGGAGGCGGCGCGGGACGCGAAGGACCGGGCGGCCCTGGGATTGAACGCGCCGCCCGACGGACTCTACTTCGTGAGGGCGCGTTACCCGGGCGAGTAATCATGCTCCTGCGCAGGCAGGAACACTACATCCTAGAGGCTTGCCCGGAACGGCGTGAAATTCGTGCCCTCGTCGAAAACGTCCAACCCCTCCGCGCGCTTGAGGCGATTGACCACCACATAGGTCACGGGCGTCAGCACCGCTTCCCACGTCACCTTCATCAGCCAGTTGGTGACCATCACCGTCGCCACCTGCGCGTTGGTCCAGTCTCCATAAAAGGCGAGCGGATAGAAAAGCAGGCTGTCCACCCCCTGCCCCACTACCGTCGATCCGATGGTCCGCATCCACAAATGCCTGCCCTGCGTCAGCAGCTTCATCTTGGCGAGGACGAAGCTGTTGGCGAACTCCCCCGCCCAGAAGGCGGTGACGGAGGCGAAGACGATGCGCCACGTGCTGCCGAACACGGCCTCATAGGCCTTCTGGTCCGGCCATCCCTCCGCCGGAGGCAGCTTCACCACCACCCAGCTCATCAGCGCCATGAACAGCATTGCGCCAAAGCCCGCCCAGACGCATCGCCGCGCCCGCGCATAGCCATAGACTTCCGTCAGCACGTCGCCCAGCACATAGCCCAAAGGAAAGAAGAGGATGCCCGCGCCAAAGGTGAAGCCGCCCAGCGTCGACAGCTTCGCCGCGCCGATCAGGTTGGACAGCAGCAGGATCGCGACGAAACCGGCCATGCAGAAATCGAAATAGCGCAATGGGCGCGCACCCAGCGCATAGGCGTCGATTTTCCTTACCCCCGCATCGCTCATGCGCCCCTGCATATCGGGCCGGCGCGCAAATGCAATGCCGCCCATGATTGCAAGCCGGTCAAAGCCCCGCTATCGAACGCGCCGACGGCCCCGTAGCTCAGCTGGATAGAGCATTCGCCTTCTAAGCGAATGGTCACAGGTTCGAATCCTGTCGGGGTCGCCATTTTGCGCCAGTTCAGCGCTTTTCGGGGCGGCCGGCCCGTTCCCGGATCGGCCGCATCGCTTCATGGACCATGCCGCTCAGCAGCAGGCTGCCCTGCCGCGACAGATGGTCGTCGTCGGAATAAAGCGGCACGCCATGCATCATCGTCGCGCAATGGCCGGTGCCGCAGAGCAGGCGGTGCGGATAGACGACGCCGGCCGCGAAGCGCCGCCGCATCTCGTCGAAGGCGCCGAACACGTCGCGCTGCCGCCGCAGATAATCCGCCAGCGGCAGGTCCAGTTGCGCCGGTTCGCTGTAGAGTTCCGCCCGCGCAAGGCTTTCCGGCACGTTGCGGCGGAATTCCGGAATGGGCGCGACCAATATGACCCGCTTGCCCATGCCGGTCAGTGTCCGCACCGTTTCCTTCAGCCCCGCGCGAAACAGCAAGGCGTCGCGCTTGAGGCTCCGGTCGTCATTCCCGTCCCGGCCGAGATAGCAGGGCGTCCCGCCTTCGGGACGGCGTCCATTGGCGCACAGGCCCCAGCGGGACACCAGGAAGACCGCGTGGATCGTCGGACTGTCGCGCAGCATCGCCAGCACCTGCGCGTTGAAGGCGCTGCAATCATGGCTGGCGGGCTGGTCCAGCCGATCCAGCCCCAGCAGGGTGGGACAGGCGGGGTAGGATGCGATCCGTCCGGAAAGGCCCAGCGCATCGCCTGCCTGATCGAATGCGGGTTTCAGCGCATGGGCGTGGGAATCGCCCCAGAGCAGGAAACTGGGCGCCGTGCCGTTATGCGCGCCCACCGCGCACAGCACCCGGTGCCGCACCGCCGCCATGCCCGAACAGCGCTCCGGCAGATAGGCCATGCTCCGGCTCGCCGCATCGAGCGCGGCGACGGAGGGCGCCACTCGCGCGGGCAGGCCGCCGGACAGGTAGAGCAGCGCGCCCGCTCCGCACCCCGCCGCCATCATCGCGCCGGCGAGCGCGAAGGCGCGGCCTGCCGTGAAGCGACGAGCCCGGCGGAACGGCTCCTCAATGAAGCGCCAGGAGAAAGCGGCGAGGAGGAGCGAGAGCAGGATGATGAGCAACTGCTCCCGCAACCGCCAATCGCCGTCCGTGCGATAGGTCCAGAAGACGACAAGCGGCCAATGCCACAGATAGAGCGAATAGGAGATGCGGCCGACCGCCACGGGCACCGCGCCGCCCAGCAGATGGCTGACCGCCGACCCGCTCTGCCCTGCATGCAGGATCAGTAGCGCCCCCAGCACCGGGTAAAGCGCGTTCAGCCCCGGAAAGGCCGTCGCGCTGGAAAAGCCGAACAGCGCCCAGCCGATCGACGCCACCCCCGCCAGCGCGCAGAGCTGCGCCGCCCAACGGTTCCGCAGCGGCGGCAACATATCCGTTGCCAGCAACGCGCCCGCCAGCAACTCCCAGGCGCGGGGAAAGGGAAGGTAGAAGGCCAGCACCGGCGCACGGTCGACCAGCAGCAGCGCCGTGGCGAAGGACAGAAGCGCCACCACCCCCAGCAGGAGCCGCGTCCGCCCGCCCGTCCGAAAGGCACACAGCATCAGCAGCGGGAAGAGGATGTAGAATTGCTCCTCCACCGCCAGCGACCATGTGTGCAGCAGCGGCGCTTCTTCCGCGGCGCTGCCGAAATAGCCGCTATGCCGCGCGAAATGGAGGTTGCTGGCGAACAGCACCGTCGCCGCGGCGCTCAGGCCAAGCGCGCGATAGTCCAGCGGCAGCAGGATCTGGCTGCCGGCGATGATGGTGACGGCGATGGTCGCGAACAGGGCGGGGAATATCCGGCGGATGCGCCGCACATAGAAATCGGTGAGGCTGAACCGGCCTTCCGCCAGCTCCCGCGCAACGATCGAGGCGATCAGATAGCCGGAGATGACGAAGAAGATGTCGACGCCAACGAAACCTCCGGAAAAGGGCCAGAGGCGGACATGATAGAACAGCACCGGCAGCACCGCCAATGCGCGCAGCCCATCGATGTCGCGCCGATAGGCAACGGACGGGCTGGCCTCCAGCGCGGACGGCGCGGGCAAGGCCGGACAGGATGCGCTGGCGGCGATGCTTTCCCTCCTCTTTTCCGGGATCTGGCAGGCGCTGATGGTGATAGAGCCTGTCTCGACCGGCGCATCGGCGCATCGGGACAGCCGCCAGGGTCAAAGGTGTTAGGGGGCTGGCTGGAAGACGCAAGGAAGGGACGCGCAAGGGAGGCGCGCCTAGTCCGATCGGTCAGTCGCCGCCGCCACGCCCTTCCGCTGAACGCAACAGCAGGTCGTCGGTCACCGTCATGGTGAAGATGGGATCGGCGTCCGGCGGCACCTCCGCTATGGCGTCGACGAAGGCGGCGCGCGTCTCGGGATCGTCATAGACCATCTTCTGATCGAAAGCCGCGCGCCAGCTCGCCTCGTCCGGCCATTCGGCATAGCCGACGAAGCGCCCGTCGGCATCACGATGCAGGCGCGAACCATAGCTGCCATATTTCTCGCGGATCAGGTCGGTTCCCCGGCGCCAGGCCTTGCGGAACTGATCCTCCTTGCCGGGGTGAACGCGCCACCAATAGACCGCGACGAACATCGTGCCTCTCCTTTGCGCAGGAGAATGACGCTCCCCGGCGAAGGTTGCGACAAAAAAGGCGCGCAGGACCGGCCTGCGCGCCCTTCCTCAAACCCCCAACTCGGATCAGAGGACCGACTGGCCGGTCTTTTCCCAGTCCGCCAGGAAGCCGGCAATGCCCTTCTCGGTCAGCACATGGTTGAACAGCGCCTTGATGACGGACGGCGGCGCGGTCATCACGTCGGCGCCGATCTTCGCGCTTTCCAGCACATGGATCGGGTGACGCACGCTTGCGACCAGGATTTCCGTGGCGAAGGAATAATTGTCGTAGATCAGGCGGATGTCCTCGATCAGCTTCATGCCGTCGAAGCCATTGTCGTCATGTCGCCCGACGAAGGGCGAGATGAAGGTCGCGCCCGCCTTGGCCGCCAGCAGCGCCTGATTGGCCGAGAAGCAGAGGGTGACGTTCACCATCACGCCATCCCCAGTCAGCGCCTTGCAGGTCTTGAGGCCATCGATCGTCAGCGGCACCTTGATGCAGACATTGCCGGCGATCTTCCGCAAGACCGCGGCTTCCTTCATCATCGTCTCATGGTCGAGCGCGACGACCTCCGCCGACACGGGGCCTTCCACGATGCCGCAGATTTCCTCCACCACCTCCAGGAACTTGCGGCCCGACTTGTGGATCAGCGAGGGGTTGGTGGTGACGCCGTCCAGCAGGCCGGTGGCGGCGAGTTCGCGGATTTCATTGGTGTCGGCGGTGTCGACGAAGAACTTCATGGATCTGCTCCGGCAGAGGAAGGGACGAATCGCGTTTCCTTTAGCGGCTCCATGACGGATTAGCCATTATTGCCGGAGGCTGCCCCTTTACCTTCCGCCCGGCGCAACATTATGACGGCGGCACCTTTCCAAAGGACCGATCCATGCCCCGCCGCCAGCGTCCCCGCCACATATCGGACGCGCTGATCCCCGTCGGCCTCCTGGCCGCCTCGCCCGCCTTAGCCGCCAGCCAGGAAAATCAACTGTGGACGACCGAATCGCTGGTCGTGCAGGCAAGCGATGCGGACCTTGTGTCGCTCGACCTCAGCCAGCGCTTCCGCCAGGCATCCTCCAATGGCGGGCAGCAGACGGTGCGCGTCCTGATCGACCATCGCGTCGCCAGGGCGGTGCAGATCGGCGGCGGCCTCGCCTTTTTCCGCTCCGAACCGGAACAGGAAATGCGGCTGTTCCAGCAGGTGACGCTGACGAAAGGCATCTGGATGAGCCGCACCCGCATCGAACAACGCTTTTTCGATACCGCCGACAGCGTAAGCTGGCGGCTGCGGCAGCGGGCGCAGGCCTCGGTGCCGCTCGACGCGGCGAAGCGATGGACGCTGATCGCGGCGGCCGAGCTGATGTTCCACCTGAACCGCGCCCGCCCGGGCGACAAGATGGGCCTCGCCGTCATGCGCAACCAGATCGGCCTGCGCCATCCGATCGGCAGGGCGCTGGACGCGCAATTGCTCTATATGCGGCAGCAGACGTTCCGCGAGAGCCGCACCGATGCGGTGGCGCATATCCCCTGGCTGACATTGAGCTGGAAGATCTGACGCTTCTGCCTTGCCTCGCCCGCCCCTGCCATTAGGGAGAGGGCAATGAGTTCGCGCGCCCGTGTCATCCTGCTGAACGCCGCCCTGGGGCCGCTGGACTATCGCGTGCCGCATGGGATGAACGTCAAGCCCGGCAGCATCGTCGTCGCGCCGCTGGGTCCGCGCCAGATCGTCGGCGTGGTGTGGGACGAGGACAGCTTTCCCGAAATCGAGACGGTGGGCGACAACCGCCTGCGTAACATCGTCGGCCCGGTCGACGCGCCCCCGGTGCCGGAGACGCTGCGCCGCCTGATCGAGTGGACGGCGGACTATTATCTCGCCCCCATCGCCGCCGTGCTGCGCATGACTCTGGCGTCCATGGCGGCGCTGGAGGGCGCGCGCACCGTCATCGAATATCGCGCCACGGGCGACCTTCCTGACCGCATGACCGAACAGCGCACCCAGGCGATGGAGCGCATCGGCGAACGGCAGGGGCTGATCCGCGAGCTGGCGATGATCGGCGGAGTCAGCGACGCGGTGATCCGCGGCCTCATCAAGGCGGGCGCCTTCGAAGCGGTGGAGGTCAGCGTCGACACCCCCTTCCCCATGCCGAATCCCGATCATGCCCCGCCGCTGCTGTCCGACGGGCAAGGCGCGGCCGCCGACCAGTTCATCGAAGCGGTCAGGGAACGGGCCTTCGCCCCCTTCCTGCTCGACGGCGTGACCGGATCGGGCAAGACGGAAGTCTATTTCGAAGCTATCGCCGCCGCTATCCGCGAGGGACGGCAGGTGCTGGTGCTGCTCCCCGAGATCGCGCTGACCGAGCCCTTTCTGGAGCGTTTCGAAAAGCGCTTCGGCACGGTCCCCGTCAACTGGCACAGCGGCCTGCGCCAGAGCGAGCGGCGGCGCGCCTGGCGGGCGATCGCGGCGGGCGAGGCGTCGGTGGTGGTCGGCGCCCGCTCCGCCCTGTTCCTGCCCTATCCCAATCTGGGCCTGATCGTGGTGGACGAAGCGCATGAGGCGAGCTTCAAGCAGGAGGATGGCGTCCACTATCATGCCCGCGACGTGGCGGTGATGCGCGGCCTTATAGAGAAATTCCCGGTCATCCTCGCCTCCGCCACCCCCGCCATAGAGACGCGGCATCAGGTCGAGCTTGGCCGCTACAGGGAAATCAAGCTGCCTTCCCGCTTCGGCGGCGCGGCCATGCCGGACATAGAGGGCATCAACCTGCTCACCGACCCGCCGGAGCGCGGCCGCTGGATCGCGCCGCCGCTGGTGCGCGCCATCGACGAGACGATGGAAAAGGGCGAGCAGAGCCTGCTCTTCCTCAACCGGCGGGGCTATGCGCCGCTGACGCTCTGCCGCCATTGCGGCTATCGCTTCCAATGCCCCAATTGCACCGCCTGGATGGTCGAGCACCGGCTGACCCACCGCCTGGCCTGCCATCATTGCGGCCATGTCATCCCCGCGCCGCGCTTCTGCCCGGAATGCAAGGAGGAGGATTCGCTGGTCGCCTGCGGTCCCGGCGTCGAGCGCATCGCCGACGAGGTGAAGGCGCTCTGGCCCAATGCGCGCACCGCCATCGTCACCTCCGACACGCTCTGGTCGCCCGCCAAGGTCGCGGAATTCGTGAAGTCGGTGGAGGCCGGCGCGGTCGACATCATCATCGGCACGCAGCTCGTCACCAAGGGCTATCACTTCCCCAACCTGACGCTGGTGGGCGTGATCGATGCCGATCTGGGCCTCGAAGGCGGCGACCTGCGCGCGTCGGAACGCACCTTCCAGCAGATCGTGCAGGTCGCCGGACGCGCCGGGCGCGGGCAGAAACCGGGCCGCGTCTTCATCCAGACCCGCATGCCGGAGGCAGAGGTCATCAAGGCCCTGATCGCAGGCGATGCAGAGCGCTTCTACGAGGTGGAGACGGAGAATCGCCGCCACGCCAACGCCCCGCCCTTCGGCCGCTTCGCCGCGATCATCGTGTCCAGCGAGGATGCGGACGAAGCCGCCGAGGTCGCGCGGCTGATCGGCAAGTCCGCGCCCTCGATCGACGGGATGCGCGTCTACGGCCCCGCCCCGGCCCCGCTTTCCGTGCTGCGCGGGCGGCACCGCCACCGCCTGCTGATCCACGCGACGCGGCAGGTCGACGTGCAGGACGCAATCCGGGACTGGCTGGGCAACCTCAGCTGGAAATCAGGCACAAGGGTGGCGGTCGACGTCGACCCCTACAGCTTCATGTGATGGCCCGAGCACCCATGGAAAGCCCCTGCGTCAACATCTGCAGGCTCGACAAGGCCGGGCGCATCTGCACCGGTTGCGGGCGCACGACGGACGAAATCCGACGCTGGGCAGGGATGAGCAAGGCCCAGCGCCGCGCGATCATGGAGCGGTTGAAGAGGCTTTCTTCCTAGCGGCCTCGGCATCGAAGCGCTTCTTGAGCGCCAGCGCGGCGTCCCGCGTGCCGGAGGGGTGCGGGGAATAGGCCAGCGGGTCGAGCAGTTGGGATGCCTTGGCATAGTCCCCCCGGAATGCGAGGGCCTGCACATAGGTCATCCGATATTCCGGGCTTTGCGGCAGCAGCAGAAAGGCCTTGGCCAGGCCGTCATAGCCGATGTCCGGCATCAGCCCGCCCTTCATCGCATGATAGCGGTAGAACAGCGCCAGCGGCACCGGGTCTTCCGTATCCGCGCGATTCGCCTTGACGATGGCCTTCAACGCAGCCTTCCAATCCTCCTCCTTGTCATCGTCCTGCGCCCGCTCCAGCAATGCCCGCGCCCGCGCGCTATAGGCCCGCGACAGTCCGGGATCGAGCGCGATCGCGCGATCGGCGTCGGCCAGCGCCGCCGCCTTCTCCTCCGCCTCCCACTCCGCCTCCGCCAGCAGCGCCAGCGCATAGGCGCTGGACGGGAATTTGGCGGCGGTGGCGCGGATCGCACGGACGATGTCGGGCAAATCTTCTGTGCGGGGATGGTTCATCAGCCGCAATTCATCCTCGATCAGCGCACCCTGCGCCGGATCGACCGGGCCGATCGCGATGGCTCCCACCGTCACTGCGCTGGGATCGAGCCGCGATGCCGACAAGGGACGGCGCATATAGGCCTTCAGGTCCTTTTCCAGCCCCTCGACGCCCCCGGCAAAATAGCCATCCAGCTTCATATCCGGCACGCCGGCCGCCAGATCCTTCAGATAATGGCTGATTTCCGCCCGCCGGTCGGCCTTATACTGGAAATAATGGGTGAGCAGCCAGGCCGTGCCATAATAGCGATCCCCATCCCGCAGCCCCAGCCCGTCCGTATCGCGGGCGAACAGGTCCTTCAGCGGATAGGGCGAATCCTGCACCAGCGTGGGCGCCCGCGCCATCGGGATGCGGCCGAACTGGATCGACCCGTCCTTGGGGAATTTCACGGCGGAGAAAAATTCCGCGAAGCCCTCCACATACCAGGCCGGATAAGCCGCCGGGAAATGATGCAGCATGAAATGATGGGTATATTCGTGGAACAATATGTCCTCGGCACCCACATCATAATCGCTCGTCTTCGCGCCCCGCGCCAGGACGGCATAAGCGAAGCGATCCGACGTCGTGTAGAAACCGCCGATATTGGGATTGCGCGCCAGCGCCTTCACCTTGGCGTCGTTGGATAGAAGATAGACATGGACCGGGCTGCCCGCCTCCGGATCGTCGACGCCGGTCACGCGGCGCAACAGGCCGTCGAATTTTTCCAGCTTCTCGGCAAATTCATGCAGCCTGGCTTCGCTGCCGTCGCTCATGATGGTGAAATGCCGGCTGTTCGCCTGCAACCACGCCGCCTGCGCCGTACCCGGCATGATCGCCAACGCGCCCGCCAGGAGCAGCAGCCCCTTCAACACCCGAATCGTCACGCCACCCCCTGCAACGGCGTTGAACCCCGGCGGCACTCATGGCCGACAGTCTGCTGAAAGAAAAGCGAAAAGCGTGGTTTCAGCCCCGGCTTTCGCGCTCCAGCAGGGCCTGCTTGCGCCGCGTGCCATAGGCGTATCCGCCCAGGCTCCCATCGCTCCGCAACACTCGATGGCAAGGGATCAGCACGGCCAGATTGTTGTCGCCGCAAGCCGTCCCGGCGGCCCGCACGGCGCCTGGCCTGCCGATGGCCGCCGCAATTTCGCCATAGGTGCGCGTCTCCCCCGGCGGGATCGCGCGCAAGGCCGCCCATATCGCCTGCTGAAACGCCGTCCCGCACACATCCATCGGCAAGTCCGGCGGCTCCGACGGATCGTCGATCAACCGCACGACCTGCGCCGCCAGGGCCGAAAGCCCCTCGTCGGCAGGCAGGATCTCCGCCTTGGGGAAGCGCCGGCGCAAATCCGCCTCATCCTCGTCGAAGCTGATCCGGCAAAGCCCCCGCTCGGTCCCCGCGATCAGCGCTGGCCCCAGGCCGGTCTGCACCACCGCATGGCGAATCGCCACGCCCCGCCCGCCATCCTTCCAGGCGCTGGGCGTCATGCCCAGATGCCGTTCCGCATCGGCATAGGCGCGACTGGGCGCATTATAGCCCGCCTCATAGATCGCGCCGGTGACGCTGCTCCCCTCCTCCAGCGCGCTTTTCAGCCGTTCGGTGCGCAGCGATCGGGCGTAGGCGGCCGGCGTCATCCCCGTTTCGCGCTTGAACAGCCGGTGGAAATGATGCGGCGCATAGCCCGCATGCGCCGCCACCTCCTCCAGCGAGGGCGGGGTCTCGGCGGCAGCGATGAAGGCGATGGCCGCCTCCACCGCCAGCCGGTCGCGCCCGACCTCGTCGGGGCGGCAGCGCAGGCAGGCGCGGAAACCCGCCGCCCGCGCTGCCTCCGGGTCGGCAAGGAAGATCATATTCTCCCGCCGGGGATGCCGCGCCGCGCAGCTCGGCTTGCAATAGATGCCGGTGGTCAGCACGGCGCCCACGAACCGCCCGTCGAAGCTCCGGTCGCGCCCCAGAAAGGCGTCCCAGCAGGCATCTGCGTCCGGCATGGCGTGGATCGGGGCTTCGGGCTGTCTCATCTGGGTCATGAATAAGGGATAGCCGCGCCCGACGCATCAGCCTTCCCGCCGCTTGCCCTCAAAAAGCGGCTCCACGCTTTTTTGCGCATTGCCTCAATCCCACCATCGCATATGAATGCCGCCAACCATGGTCCCACTATTCCGTCGCCTCGCCCCTGTTCTGGCCGCGCTCCTGGCTCTTGCCGGGCCCTCCGGCGCGCATGCCGAACAGCAGGACATCGCAGCCGCCGCCCGCGGCGTTGTCCGCGTCGTGCTGGTCGCGACCAACGGCTCCGACGCCTATTTCGTGGGCCATGGCAGCGGCTTCGCGGTCGCGCCGGACAAGATCATCACCAACGCCCATGTGGTCGAACTGACGCGGGAGGAGAAGGACCTTGTCATCGGCGTCATCCCTTCGGAGGGGACGAAGACCTATGGCGGCCGGATCATCGCCTTCTCGCCCGGCAACGACCTGGCGCTGATCCAGTTGGAGGAAGGCAGCCTGCCGGTCAGCACCTTCTACGCCGGGGCGGTGAGCGACGGGCAGCATGTCACCGCCATCGGCTATCCCGGCACGGTGGACCGCGCGCAGGGCCTTGGCCTCAAGCAATTGGTGGAACCGCTCGGCACGGTGAAGACCAGCGGCACTGTGTCCTCAGGCAGGGCCAGCCAGAATTTCGATACGGTGCTGCACACCGCGCCGCTGGCCGCAGGCAATAGCGGCGGGCCGCTGGTCGACGATTGCGGCCGGGTGCTGGGGGTCAACAGTTTCGGATCGGTCTCCGACGGCAATGATGCGGAGTTCGGCTTCGCCGTGTCCTGGCGGGAAGTCGCCTCCTTCCTGCGGCAGGCCGGCATATCGTCGCTGCACACCGTCGTTCCCTGCCGCTCGATGGCGGAGGCGGACGCCGCCGAAGCCGCCCTCGCCCAGCGGGAGGAAGCGCGGAGCGAGCAATCCGAACGCGCTCGCGCGGACGCTCGCGAAGCCGCGCTGGACAAGGCCCGCGACACGGCCGAACGCGACGTCATTTCCGCCCGGGAAAATGCGATGGCGGGCGCCGCCGTGCTGCTGGCGCTGGCGGTGCTCGGCCTCGGCGCAGGCGGCCTGTTCTACAGCCAGGGCCGGGAACGGCGCGCCACCTGGTGGCTGGCGGGCGGCGGCGTCCTGCTGTTCGCGGCGATCGGACTGTTCTTCCTGAAGCCCAGCTTCTCCAGTATCGAAGAACGCATCGAACTGCCGCAGGACGCGAACGTCATGGGCAACAACGCCTATGCCTGGGCCGGCGACAATGTCTGCCGGGTGGACGTGAATCGCAGCCGGCTCACCATATCCCAACCCAATGACATCGGATTCCATTGGGCGGAGGGGGGCTGCGTCGACGGCGACACCCAATATGTCTCCTCCGGCACCGGCTGGCAGCGCGCGACCGTTCCCGACGACCATAATTTCGTGACCATCAGCCGCTTCGATCCGGCAACGGGCACGCTTCGGGTCCAGCGCTGGCTGCCCGACATCGACACCATGGCAAAGGCCCGCGCGCTTGGTGGCGGCGCGATCAAGGGCTGTGGGAGCGATTCTGCCCTGCTGGGGAAAATCGCCACGCTGCAGAACGATCTCGCCGCCCTGCTTCCGGCCCAACCCAATGAACGGATCGTCTACCATTGCCAAAAGGGTCGGCTCACCCCCGAGGGGAAATAAAAGCGGGGCGGCGCCCAACGATTCGTCCCATATAAAAACTCAGTCAAATCGCGATGATTTCATACTGACGGTCGAATCGCGTTCCATGGCTTGCATAGTCACAATCCCACTGCTAACCGGCCCCCCAACAGGGGACCGGGACGGACAGAACCGCGCCCCCTTTTTGCATGACCGGCAATTCAAAATGCCAGAATCAAGTGGAGGACGGTAAGCGCGTGGAGACGACCGGCGGTATTCAGGCCAGCCTCAGCGGCCGCTATGCGGTGGCGCTGTTCGATCTGGCCCGCGACGGCAAGACGCTCGACACCGTCGCGGCGAGCTTGGCTGCGCTCAAGGCGGCACTGGCCGAATCGGCCGATTTCAAGGGCCTGGTGAACAGCCCCGTCCTCAGCCGCGACGCAGCGGGTAAGACGATCGCCGCCGTCGCATCCTCCATGGGCCTCGACCCGCTGACGACGAATTTCCTGGGCGTGCTGGCCCAGAACCGCCGCCTTTCCCAGCTGCCCGCGATCATCCGCGCCTATGAAACGCTGCTGTCGAATCACAAGGGCGAGGTTCGCGCCGAAGTGACGAGCGCCCATCCGCTCGACGCCGGGCAGGTTAGCGCCCTGCAACAGGGCCTGCGCGCCCGCGTCGGCCGCGACGTCGCGCTCGATGCCAAGGTCGATCCCGCGATCCTGGGCGGGCTGGTCGTCAAGATCGGCAGCCAGATGATCGATTCCTCCATCCGCACCCGTTTGAATAGTCTCGCCCACGCGATGAAAGGCTGAAAGGCTGAACATGGATATCAACGCCGCAGAAATTTCGAAGGTCATCAAGGACCAGATAGCCAATTTCGGCACCGAAGCGCAGGTGAGCGAAGTCGGTTCCGTGCTGACCGTGGGTGACGGCATCGCCCGCGTCCATGGCCTCGACAACGTCCAGGCGGGCGAAATGGTCGAGTTCGCCAATGGCGTGCAGGGCATGGCGCTCAACCTGGAAGCCGACAATGTCGGCGTCGTGATCTTCGGCTCGGACGCCGAGATCAAGGAAGGCGACACCGTCAAGCGCACCGGCACCATTGTGGACGTGCCCGTCGGCAAGGGCCTGCTTGGCCGCGTGGTCGACGGCCTCGGCAACCCGATCGACGGCAAGGGCCCGATCCAGTACACCGAACGCAAGCGCGTGGAAGTCAAGGCGCCGGGCATCATCCCCCGCAAGTCGGTGCACGAACCCGTGCAGACCGGCCTCAAGGCGATCGACGCCCTCGTCCCCGTCGGCCGCGGCCAGCGCGAGCTGATCATCGGCGACCGCCAGACCGGCAAGACCGCCGTCGCCATCGACACCTTCATCAACCAGAAGGGCATCAACGCAGGCGACGACGAGTCGAAGAAGCTCTACTGCATCTACGTCGCCGTCGGCCAGAAGCGCTCGACCGTCGCGCAGATCGTCAAGCAGCTCGAAGAAAATGGCGCGATGGAATATTCGATCGTCGTCGCCGCGACCGCTTCGGAACCCGCTCCGCTCCAGTATCTGGCGCCCTACACCGGCGTCACCATGGGCGAATTCTTCCGCGACAACGGCATGCATGCCGTGATCGTCTATGACGATCTTTCCAAGCAGGCCGTCGCCTATCGCCAGATGTCGCTGCTGCTGCGCCGTCCTCCGGGCCGCGAAGCCTATCCGGGCGACGTCTTCTACCTGCACAGCCGCCTGCTGGAGCGCGCGGCCAAGATGAACGACGCCAACGGCGCCGGCTCGCTGACCGCGCTGCCCATCATCGAAACGCAGGCGGGCGACGTGTCGGCCTATATTCCGACCAACGTGATCTCGATCACCGACGGCCAGATCTTCCTCGAAACCAACCTCTTCTATCAGGGCATCCGTCCGGCCATCAACGTCGGCCTGTCGGTGTCGCGCGTCGGCTCCGCCGCGCAGACCAAGGCGATGAAGAAGGTTTCCGGCTCGATCAAGCTGGAGCTGGCCCAGTATCGCGAAATGGCGGCCTTCGCCCAGTTCGGCTCGGACCTCGATGCTTCGACCCAGAAGCTGCTGAACCGCGGTGCGCGCCTGACCGAACTGCTCAAGCAGGCCCAGTTCTCGCCCCTGCCCTTCGAAGAGCAGACGGCGTCGATCTTCGCGGGCACCAACGGCTATCTGGACAGCATCCCGGTCAAGGACGTGACGCGCTATGAAGAGCTGATGCTCGCCTATCTGCGCCACGACCATCCCGAGGTGCTGGCCGCCATCCGCGACAGCAAGGATCTGGGCGACGAGCCCAAGGCGAAGCTGAAGGCCGCGCTGGACTCGTTCGGCAAGACCTTCGCGTAACCCACCAACCCGTCATTCCCGCGAAAGCGGGAACCCATCTCCCGACCGAGCGCCCAGACGCAACGCAAGGGAGATGGCCCCCCACGGGGATGACGGAAAAAAGGAAGAACGAAGCTGCGATAATGCTCACCGCCCATTCCCTCCTTGCCTGGACCGTGATGTCGATCGGTCTGGTGCTGCTGCCGGGACCGGACACCATGCTGGTGGCTGGTCACGCGGCGCGGCGCGGGCTGAGGGCGGGAATGGCGACGATCGGCGGCATCCAGCTTGGCGGGCTGTTCTACATGGCGCTCTGCGGCTTCGGCTTCCTCAGCGTGTTGAACGCCGTGCCGGGCCTGTTCATGGCGGTGAAGATCGCGGGCGCTATCTATCTCGCATGGCTCGGCCTTTCGATGCTGCGCGGCGCGGTGAAGCCGTCGCCCGCATCGGAAGCGCCCAGGCTGCGGATCGGCGGATCGCCCTTCGCGCAGGGATTCATCAGCACCGTGCTGAACCCGAAGGTCGCGATCTTCTTCCTGGCCGCGCTGCCGCAGTTCGTCGGCACCGGTCCGGACGCACCATGGCAGGGCATGCTGCTGATCGCGATCGTCTATGGACTGGGTTTCTTCTGGTGCGCCCTTCTCGCGATCCTCGCCACCAAGGCGGGGCGCAAGGTCGGGCAGAGCAGCGCGATGCGCTGGTTCGAAGGCGCCATGGGCGTCGGTTTCTTTGGTCTCGCGGGCCGTCTGGCCCTTGCTCGGAATGTTTGAACTATGGCTAGCCTCAAGGAACTGAAGCTGCGCATCGGGTCGGTCAAATCGACCCAGAAGATCACCAAGGCCAAGCAGATGGTCGCCGCCGCGAAGCTGCGCAAGGCGCAGGCCGCCGCCGAAGCCGCCCGCCCCTATTCCAGCCGCCTGGAAGCGGTCGTCGCCAGCCTCGCCTCGAAGATCGCAGGCGGTTCGGGCGAAGGCGCCTCCCCGCTGCTGGCGGGCACGGGTAAGGACGATGTCCATCTGCTGGTCGTCGCCAATTCGGACCGTGGCCTTGCCGGCGCGTTCAACGCCAACATCGTCAAGGCCGCCCGCGCCAAGGCGGACGAACTGATCCAGCAGGGCAAGACCGTCCGCTTCTACCTGATCGGCCGCAAGGGCCGTCCGGTCATCAACCGCACCTTCCCCGGCATGATCGTCGCCCAGTTCGACACCACCGGCGTCAAGGAACCGGGCTATGCGCAGGCAGAGGAGATCGCCCGCGAACTGACCGACATGTATCTGAACGGCAAGTTCGACGTCGCGCATCTCTTTTTCTCGCGCTTCAAGTCGGCGCTCGCCCAGATCCCGACCGAGCAGCAGATCATTCCGGTGAAGATCCCGGCCGACGCCGACCGCAACGCCATCGGCGCGACGGTGGAATATGAACCGAGCGAGGAAGCGATCCTCGACGACCTGCTGCCGCGCAACGTCACGGTGCAGATCTTCAAGGCGCTGCTGGAAAACAACGCGTCCGAACAAGGCGCCTCGATGACCGCCATGGACAATGCGACCCGCAATGCCGGCGACCTCATCAACAAGCTGACCATTCAGTATAACCGCAGCCGTCAGGCCGCGATCACCACCGAACTCGTCGAAATCATCTCGGGCGCCGAAGCCCTTTAAGTGCAGGCAAGGACAGTAGTCATGGCAACCACCAACAATGTAGGCCGCATCAGCCAGGTCATCGGCGCCGTCGTCGACGTTACCTTCCCCGATGCACTTCCGGCCATTCTCTCGGCGCTGGAAACCAGCAACAACGGCCAGCGCCTCGTGCTGGAAGTCGCCCAGCATCTGGGCGAGAACACCGTCCGCACCATCGCGATGGACTCGACGGACGGCCTGACCCGCGGTCAGGAAGTGACCGACACCGGCGCGCAGATCAGCGTTCCCGTCGGCCCGGCCACGCTCGGCCGCATCCTGAACGTCGTCGGTGAACCGATCGACGAGCGCGGCCCGGTCGGCACCACCCTATCCGCCCCGATCCATGCCAAGGCGCCGGAATTCGTCGACCAGTCGACCGACGCCTCGATCCTGGTCACCGGCATCAAGGTCATCGATCTTCTCGCTCCCTATGCGAAGGGCGGCAAGATCGGCCTGTTCGGCGGCGCGGGCGTCGGCAAGACCGTGCTCATCCAGGAACTGATCAACAACATCGCGAAGGGCCATGGCGGCACCTCCGTCTTCGCGGGCGTCGGTGAGCGTACCCGCGAGGGCAACGACCTTTATCACGAATTCCTCGACGCCGGCGTCATCGCCAAGGACGCCGACGGCAACGCGATCAGCGAAGGTTCGAAGGTGGCGCTGGTCTACGGCCAGATGAACGAACCGCCGGGCGCCCGCGCGCGCGTCGCCCTGTCGGGCCTCACCATCGCGGAATATTTCCGCGACCAGGAAGGTCAGGACGTGCTGTTCTTCGTCGACAACATCTTCCGCTTCACCCAGGCGGGCGCGGAAGTGTCGGCTCTGCTTGGCCGCATTCCTTCGGCCGTGGGCTATCAGCCGACCCTCGCCACCGACATGGGCGCCCTTCAGGAGCGCATCACCTCGACCAACAAGGGTTCGATCACCTCGGTTCAGGCCGTGTACGTCCCCGCGGACGACTTGACCGACCCGGCGCCGGCGACCTCGTTCGCGCACTTGGACGCCACCACCGTTCTCAACCGCGCCATTTCGGAACTGGGCATCTATCCGGCGGTGGACCCGCTGGACTCGACCAGCCGCGTTCTGGAACCCCGCGTCGTCGGTCAGGAACATTATGAAACCGCCCGCGCGGTTCAGGCGATCCTCCAGAAGTACAAGTCGCTTCAGGACATCATCGCGATCCTGGGCATGGACGAGCTGTCGGAAGAGGACAAGCTGACCGTCGCCCGCGCCCGCAAGATTCAGAAGTTCCTGTCGCAGCCCTTCCACGTCGCGGAGGTCTTCACCGGCATCTCGGGCAAGTTCGTCCAGATCGAGGATACGGTGAAGTCGTTCAAGGCCGTGGTCGAAGGCGAATATGACCATCTGCCCGAAAACGCCTTCTACATGGTCGGCGGCATCGACGAAGCCATCGAAAAGGCGAAGAAGCTGGCTGCGGAAGCCGCCTGATCAACGCTCATATCCCCCTCTCCTTTCAAGGGGAGGGGATTTAGGACTTTCGAAGAATGGCACTGCATTTCGAACTCGTGACCCCGGAAAAGCTCGTCCGCTCGGAAGAGGTCTATCAGGTCGTCGTCCCCGGCACCGATGGCGACTTCGGCGTGCTGGAGGGCCACGCGCCCTTCATGTCGACCGTCCGTGACGGCACGATCCAGATCTTCGCCAACGCCGGCGCCGCCCCGGAAATCATCCCGGTTCGCGGCGGCTTTGCCGAGGTGAACGAAAAGGGCCTCACCGTCCTTGCGGAGCATGCCGGCTGACAAGCCAAACTGACCGCTGCTAAAAGCCAAAGGGCCCCGTTCCAAGTCGGAACGGGGCCCTTTGGCTTTCCAGACTGGCCGAACATGGCTCTCATCAGGATCATCAACGACCGAAATGCCCTATCGTTGAAGACTGGATGTCAGCCACCACGCCAACAGTTCGCATCTTGTGGGCAAGCATCGTCCTCCCGCCAGCCGAATGCAGACGCCATTCGAATGTCCAAGCAGGCCCCGCCCCGCTGCGGCGCCCGGCCACCCGACGCATTAGCCATTTATCAAAGTTTCCACGCTATTCACCTTTAACAACCATGGCTGATGCACATCATTTCGGCGGAGAATTATGAGCGCGTTTGGACGGAAAAATGGACCTGCGGGCATCAAGCCGGGTTTCGGCCTTGCCCGACCGATGCAGGGAGGCGCGCCCAAGGAAGAGATCAAGGGCGGCGAGCAGTTCCCGCCCCTGGACATGACGGCCCTGCCCCCGGAAGCCCCGCTCGATCCGCTCTCCGCGCCCACAAGCCAGATGCAGCGCAATGCCGACGCGATGCAGCGCCTGTCGGATCGCGCCAATGCCGAACATGCCGCCGATGCCGGACCGCAGGGGTTCGAAGCCTCGGTCCACAAGATCAAGGAGCAGGTGCTCCCCCGCCTGCTGGAGCGCGTCGATCCCGAAGCCGCCGCCACGCTGACCAAGGATGAGCTGGCCGAGGAATTCCGCCCGATCATCATGGAGGTGCTGGCGGAACTGAAGCTGACCCTCAACCGCCGCGAGCAGTTCGCGCTGGAAAAGGTGCTGGTGGACGAACTGCTCGGCCTGGGCCCGCTGGAGGAATTGCTGGCCGATCCGGACGTCAGCGACATCATGGTCAACGGCCCGGAGCAGACCTATATCGAAAAGAAGGGCAAGCTCCAGATCGCGCCCATCAAGTTCCGCGACGAAGAGCATCTGTTCCAGATCGCCCAGCGCATCGTCAACAAAGTCGGCCGCCGCGTCGACCAGACCACGCCGCTGGCCGACGCCCGCCTGCCCGACGGCAGCCGCGTCAACGTGATCGTGCCGCCGCTATCCCTGCGCGGCACCGCCATCTCCATCCGTAAATTCTCCGCCAAGCCGATCACGCTCGACATGCTCGCCCAATGGGGCGCGATGAGCCAGAAGATGTGCACGGCGCTGAAGATCGCCGGCGCCTGCCGCTTCAACATCGTGATTTCGGGGGGTACGGGTTCGGGCAAGACGACCATGCTCAATGCCCTCTCCAAGATGATCGACCCGGGCGAGCGGGTGCTGACCATCGAGGATGCGGCCGAACTTCGCCTGCAACAGCCGCACTGGCTGCCGCTGGAAACCCGCCCGCCGAACCTGGAGGGCCAAGGCGCGATCACCATCGGCGACCTCGTCAAGAACGCCCTGCGCATGCGCCCCGACCGCATCATCCTGGGCGAAATCCGCGGCGCGGAGTGCTTCGACCTGCTCGCCGCGATGAACACGGGCCATGACGGGTCCATGTGCACGCTCCACTCCAACTCCCCACGCGAATGCCTCGGCCGTATGGAGAACATGATCCTGATGGGTGACATCAAGATCCCCAAGGAAGCGATTTCCAAGCAGATTGCCGACTCCGTCGACCTGATCGTGCAGGTGAAGCGACTGCGCGACGGTTCGCGCCGCGTCACCAACGTCACCGAGGTGATCGGCATGGAAGGCGACGTCATCGTCACCCAGGAACTGTTCAAGTTCGAATATCATGACGAGGACGACAGCGGGAAGATCATCGGGGAATATCGTTCCATGGGCCTGCGTCCCTACACGTTGGACAAGGCGCGGCAGTTCGGCTTCGACCAGCCTTTCCTGGAAGCCTGCCTGTAACGACCTGCCCATAAGCGCATATTGCAACAATTGCTGCCGGCGGACATATTTCCCGCCGGCCTGCTTGCGCGGAGCTTGCATCACCGGCACATCGGACATTCCCCAGAAAGAGAGGAATGCCGATGAACCGTCTAGCCCGCGCCGCCCTGCTGCTGACCGGCCTGTCCCTGCCGCTGCTTCCCCTCGCCGCGCAGCATGCGCACCATCATCAGGCGGCCGATCCGATCGCGGCCGCGGTCGCCGCCCCCAGCCGCACCCCGGCCAATGCCGCTCGCGACACCTACCGCCATCCGGCCCAAACCCTTGCCTTCTTCGGGGTGAAGCCGGACCAGACAGTGGTCGAATATGCGCCCAGCGGCGGCTGGTACACGGAAATCCTGGCGCCGCTGCTGCGCGAAAAGGGCACCTTCTACGCGCTCCAGCCAACCGGCCGCTCTCTGGACGGCTACAAGGCGTTCCTCGCGGCAAAGCCGGACGTCTATGACAGGGTGAAGGTCGTGCCCTTCCCCGACCAGACCGGTCTCATTCCGGCGGGCAGCGTCGACACGCTGCTGACCTTCCGCAACGTGCACAATATGGTGATGGGCGGGACCGAAACGGCCACGTTCAAGACCTTTTACGACCTGCTGAAGCCGGGCGGGACGCTGGGCATCGTCGACCATCGCCTGCCCGAAGGGCGCGATACGGCGCTGGAGAAGACCAGCGGCTACCTCAAGGTATCGACCATCCGCCGCCTCGCTGAAGCGGCCGGCTTCGAATATGCCGGATCGTCGGAGGTCAACGCCAATCCCAGGGACACGGCCGACTGGGAAAAGGGCGTCTGGACGCTCCCGCCAACCCTGCGCAATGGAGAGGTCGACAAGGCGAAATATCTCGCCATCGGGGAAAGCGACCGGATGACGCTGCGTTTTCGCAAACCGGTGAAGTGAAACGGCGCGGACAAATAGGGGGCATCGTGCAGAAAAACCTGTCCTGAGCCCGTCGAAGGACGGGAACCGGTTCTGCTTGAAAGGATGCGACACGGAAAGCTGAAGCGCGGCCTGCGTCCGATTTAACGCCGCACGCTCCTTAACGCGCCGAGCGGCTGATTGGGGTGGATTGCGGACATTCCCCCTCCCGCAGGCGGGAGGGGGAATGTCCGCAATCCACCCCAATCAGCCG